>JAYTLP010000479.1:0-8326 GCA_043729375.1 Myxococcales bacterium | reverse complement strand
GCGATCGACGCGGGCGACAAGTTCGTGAACGAGCTCGATACCGATCTCGAGGTGATCGATCCTGCGACGAACAAGGTCACGCAGACCGTGCCGATGGACCAGACCGCCGCGGGCCGCTACACCGCGGACTTCCGGATCCAGAAGTACGGCAGCTATCTGTTGAAGGCCGTGCACAAGCGCGCGGGCAAGACGGTCGCGGAGTCACTGGGCTCGGTCGCCCTGTCCTACCCGCTCGAGTACCTGCGCACGACGCCGGACCTCGAGCCGCTGAAGCATGCGGCGCAGGTCTCGGCGGGCATGGACCAGGCCGAGCCCGCGAAGCTGTGGGATGCGGGCGGCGAGAAGATGGCTTACACGAAGGACCTCTGGCCGTACGTGCTGCTCGGCGTGCTCGGCCTGCTGTTGCTCGACCTCTACGCGAAGCGCGTGCGGCTGTTCGGCTACCGCACGATCAAGTTCAGCTGAGCGCGGTGGCGTCGACGATCGAGTATCGTCGCGGGATGCCGCTCCGAGCCAGGTGGCTCGCCCTGCTCTACCTGACCGGCTGCAAAGGACCCATGTCGACGCCGCACTCCCTCCCCGATGCCGCGGCACTTCGCGCCGAAGTGACAACCGCGCTCGGGAGCATCGGCGGCGCGCCGAGGTGGCTCTACGACGGCGACCCCGCCTTTGACTCGTGCATCGCCGCTGCGCTCGGGCAAGCGCGGGGCGCCACCCTCGATGCCGGCGAGCACGCCGAGCTGGTGCGTGGCGCCCGGTACTGCGTCGAGCACGAGCTAACGAGTGCCGAGGGTTGCGCCCGGATCATGGCGCGCATGGAGGCTCGCTACCTGGCCCCGGAGATCAGCCGCGCGGGGGCCGACGAGGTGACCGTCGACGTCGGGGTGGTGCCGGGCCCGGTCTCGTTCACGCGCGGAAGGCTCCTGGTCAATGCGACGCCGCGCCTCGATCGCTGGGAGTGGGCCACCGCCGAGGTCCTGCAGGCGCTGCGCCTCGCCCTGCAGCAGCCGCCCACCGCGCAGCGCTACCGCGCGGTGGCGCGGGTCTACACGCTGCGGAGCGGGCCCCTGTGGACCTACACGTACGAACCGGGGCGGCACCGGATCGTGGTGGCCACAGAGGGGCGCCCGGGTGACATCTACGTCATCGAAACAAAAGACGAAACCTTCGCCGACGTCACGTCGTTGCACACGCTCGACCACCCGCGTCTAAGTGCGCCCTAGCGGGGAGGCATTTCAACCCCGCCGCCGTAGCATGCAGGTATGAGCCTGATGGACTACCTGAGCCAGGCGGCGTCGTGGTTTCACCACGCGCCCACGAGTGATGGGGGGCACGTCGACACGCAGGTTGACGCCGGCGCGGGGTCCTTGCACCCGCAGTCGCACGGCAACGACCTGCTCGGCGGGCTGGTCGGTGGCTTCGCCGGGCCCATGGACTGGCGCGGGATCGGAGGCGGCGTCCACGGCAGCGCCGTCAAGACCAACCAGGACGGCGGCTACACCGGCGGTCACGCGGGCCTCGGCGTCGGCGCCGGCGTCAGCAACTGGAGCGGTACGGAGGAGGACGGCACCCGGAAGGTCGGGGCGAGCACCGCGTTCGGTGGCGTGGCACCCGTGGGTGTGGTCGCGGGCAACCCCGACGTGCAGGCGCGTGCGTCGACGAACGTGTACTCCGGCGTCGGCTCGAGCGCGTACACGTTCGACAAGGGCGACGAACACGGCGCCGGCATCTCCAGCACCGTCGTGCCCCTCGGGCTCGGGCACACCAACGCGGGCGTCGACACGCGGTACGGCAACGTCAACGCCGACGTGAACAACGCCTACGCGGGTCGGGTGAAGGTCGACTCCACGTTCAGCGAGGAGAACGGCGTCTATCGCGGCGCCTCGAAGGCGGGCGTCACGGTTGGTGTCGAGGGCGTCGACGTGTCGGCCAACACGGTACTGGGCAACGGCAACGTCAAGGCCGGATCCGTCGACTACGGCGTCAACATGTCGGCGAAGGGATCGTACGACCAGAACACCGGAGCGGGGTCGCTCCAGGGCACCTACGCGGACGGTCTGCAGTCGTCGAACCTAGCGGTGTCCACGTCGTCGGCGGACGGCAAAGATCGCAGCCAGGCCTCGGTCGGCTCCGTGGCGTACGGGAACTCCGGGCAGGCCACGCTGGTCTATGATCCCGTGGCCGGTCGCTTCGGTACGCCGAAGGACAAGGACGGCGGGTACGTCGACACCGCGCAGGCCGACCTCGCCGGCCTGAAGATCGACAACCTGAAGGCCTCGCGAGAGATCGACGGCATCGGGAAGGTCAACGTGTCCGCGGGAGAGATCTCGAACACCACGCAGATTCGCGACGGTGTCTTCGACGTCTCGAAGGATCACGCGCGCGTCGGTGGGTCCGTCGACGGCATGGGCATCCGCGCGAAAAACCTCGCGGGCGACTTCGACGTGGGGGAAGGTAGTGCGTTTCACACGACGGGTGGCGCGACCCTCGAGAACATCGGCACGACGAACTCCGTCACCAAGGCGTTCCTCGATGTCGACACGAGCGACCGCGACAACATCAAGCGACAGGGCGGCTTCGAGGCGCTGTCGTTCGGCGGCGTGTCCGCCAACAACTTCAAGTCACACATCGACGGGCCTGGCGGCAGCAAGCTCACCGCCAACATGGACAAGTTCAACGAGGGCCTCGAGCTGGGGAAGACCAACGTCACCCAGGACAACAACGGCATCGCGGCCACGATGGATAAGGCCGAGTACAACACGACATCGATCCAGGGCGTCCGGATCGGTGCCTCCGATGGTCAGGGCGGTGGCAGCTCCCTCGGTATCGGCGAGCTCGGGATCAACCACGCGTCCGGCGACAATCTCCAGGCCGGGCTGACGCGGGACCGCGGGCTCTACGCGAGCGGCGACAACCTCGACTACAGCACCGTCTCGCTGAAGGGGCACGGGTACATCGAGGATGGGCAGTGCAAGTACATGCCTGCAGTGTCCGCGAAGCAGAACCTTGGGACGCTCGGCAGCACCGACCTCGAGCTCGGTGAAGGCTCGTTCGACTCCTTCCACGCCAAGCACGCGGGTGCGAACATCGACCTGAACGGCATCCACGCGAACGTCGACGAGGCGAAGTATCGGTACCTCGAGGGCAAGGACATGAAGGTCGGAGGCACCGCGCTCGACGGCTTCTTCAAGTCGGAGATCGGCGCGAAGCAAGCGTCCTTCGGCGGTGTGGACATCGGCAAGGCCACGTACGAAGCCGACGCTCGCACGGGCAACATCGACGTCGCCGCGGACAACGTCGGGGCGCACGGCCTGCGTGTCGACGGGCTGAGCGGCAGCGAGTCCATCGGCGACCTCGGGATGACCGCCGGCGCCGACAAGCTCAACGTGCTCGACCTCAACATCGGGCACATGCAATCGCACACGGAGAAGTTCGGCACGAAGGGCACGAGCTCGATCGATGGCGCGAACCTCGACCTCCTGGATGTCAAGAATGCCCACGGCGGCCTGTCCTGGGACGGCCAAGAGCTCGCGGGCGTGCGCGGCGACTACAAGGCCAGCGGCGGCGTCGATCACGCGAGCGGGAACTATGACCTTCTCGACGGCACCGCGAACGGCACGTTCACGAACGCGCATTACGGGCAGGCGATGAAGAACGCGCATGTGAACGTGCTCGGCACGGACTTCGCGCTGCCCGACGCCGGGTTCGACCTGAAAGCGAACGGCGGCGGCACCATCGATGCGAAGCAGGGCGCGATGAACGGCAACGTCTCGCTCGCGGGCAGCACGATGAACCTCGGGGGCACGACGTTGACCGCCCCGGAGTGGGCGCAGGCGAACGCCGGCGTGAACCTGCAGAACGGCACGGCGAACGCCCAGCTCGGCGGCGACAAAGGCGTTGGCTTCTCGGTCGCCGGCGGCAATGTCAACGTGAACGCGTTCGGTACGAACGTGAACGTGAACCAGGCAGTATCCGACGGGGCGGCGGTCGTGGGGAACGGGTTCTCGACGGTCGGGCACGGGATCGCTGACGGAGTCTCGACGGTCGGAACCGGCATCTCGAACGCGTGGAATTCGTTGCCGAAGCTCGAACTACCAAAGATCGAGCTGCCGCATATCTGGTAGCGCCGTGAAGTGGGTTGGTACCATCTGGACGCGATGAGGCTCGACGTGCGTGGCGCAGGGGTCCCGATCGTCGTCGGCGCCGCCTGCACGTTGCCGCCAGACTGGGTGGCTTGGTGCTCGAGCCGGGTCCGCGGCGAGCCGATCGGTGTCCCCGCCGAGCTGCACACGCGCACAGAGGGCTGGGCTGTGACGTTCGTCGAGACGCGCATCGAGGGAGCGTGGCGCATCCACGCCTTCTACGCGGTGCTCGATCGTGCGCTTCACGCCACGGCAGAGCTGCCCGCCGCTGCTCCGGAGGACGCGCGCGCGCGGATCCGGCACGCGCTGCTGACGGCGGCACCCGTCTTCGAGCCCGCGATCGTCGCCCTGGCGGAGCTGTGACCGCGCCGTGATCGCGCCGCCGCAGGGATGGCTCCGCCAATCAGGGGCAGGAGCGGACATCTTCGTCAGCCCCGACCGGAGGCTGCAGCTCTGGTCGCGGATGCACATCGCGCCACTCCGACCGTTCGGTCGGCTCGTCGATGACATCCTCCGCGAGCGTCCCGACTTCGTGGTGCGCGCGGTCTCCCGCCTGCCTCGGTTCGCGACGCGCGAGGGCGAGCACGCCTACGCGGCGATCGCGGAGGGCTCCTGGCTCGGCGAGCCGGCGCGGCGGACCATCGCCATGGTGGTCGGCGACGACACGTGTCACGCCATGGACCTGCTCGCCGTGGGCACCACGACCGACGACGCGCGCGCGCTCGACTTCGCCCACGGCATCGTGCTGCGCCTGGGGATCCGGCCCCGTCGCTACTACTACACCCCGCCGCACCACTGGCGCGGGCACGCCACGGGGCTCGTGACGCGCTGGTTTCCTGCCGACTTCCCCGCGCGCTCGGCGACCATCGTCGTCTACCCGGCGAATCCGACCCACGAGGACGCCGATGCGATCGCCCGCTCCCTGATCGAACCGGGCGACCTCGAGACCGTGAGGGGTCCGACGCGCGCCGAGGGCCGAGACGGGCTCGTGGGCTGGCACTGGTCACTCGCGGGCCTCGCCGTGGGTGGTGACGCGGCAAGCGCGGGCGTGGTCCATCGCGACGTGGTGGTGTTCGCGAGCGCTCCGTACACCTACGCGCTGCAGGCCGACGCCTACGGCGAGCCCGATCCGGACGTGCAGGCGCGACTCCTCGCCCTGGCGACGACGGTCGAGCCGGTACCTCAGCCCGGCGGCCGTGGGCCCGTTCGAGCCGACGCCTCGGCGTTCGCGCACTACGTGTGAGGGCCCGCGGGTGACCGTGCCGGACGGCGAGGCGACCGGCCTGGAGCGCGTGGTCCGCCCGCGCTCGTCGCCTGAGCTCGCAGACGCCGTGATCGCGCTGCAGGCGACGGGCGAGCGCTGGGTCGTCCGGGGCGGCCGCGGGTTCGAGTCCAGGCTCCCGCCGAGCCCCGGTGCGGTCACGATCGAGACCGCAGGCCTCTCGCGCATCCGCAGCGACCGCGGCGACGAGGTGACCGTCGAGGCGGGTGTGACGTGGTTCGAGCTCTTCGAGTACCTCGCGCGCGATCGGCGGAGGCCCGTCGTGCTGCCCGATGCTCTCCGCGCCACGGTCGGTGCGACGCTGGCGACCGGCGGGGCTGGCGACACCTCGCATCGCTTCGGCCTCGCGATCGATCACGTGCGCGAGCTCGTCGTGATCGCCGCAGATGGATCCCGTCATCGCACCCACCCGAGCGACGATTTGTTCCAGTACATGCTGGGCGGCCGCGGGCAGCTCGGCGTGATCGCCGAGGCCACGCTCGCGGTGGCGTCGTGGCCGACGACGGTAGCGACGCGGGCTTACGCGCTGCCGTCCCTGGGCGCGTACCTGGCACTCGTGGAAGCATGGCGCTCGACGCTGCCGTTCGCCCGGGCGCGGCTCTTCTGGCGCCGGGTGGGCGGGCCCAATCCGGTCTCGGTCGTGCTCGGCGTGCCCGCCACGGGCGTGAGTGCGGCGCCTCCGGCAATTCTGCCCGGAGCGACGGCGGCCAGCGAACCGATGCTCACGAACCTCGTGGAGCGCGAACGCGCCGCCCCCCGGAGCCCGCCGGTCGCCCGCGCGCGTGCACCGGCGTTGCACCTGATCCTCCCGCTGGCGCGCGCGGAATCGCTGTGGAGCGACATCGATGCGGCGGTCCGTGCGACCGGCCTGCCGGCGCGGCTACGCGACGGGATCGCGATCGCCGTGGTGGCACCGAACCCGGCGTTCCCGCTCGCCCTGCGCGCGGCCGGTGGCCCCTGCCTGCTGGTGTCGCTCGAACCGCACGCGAGCGACGAGGACGAGGCGACGCGCATCGCGGCCTGGCTTCGCGAGCTGGCCGGGCACGCGGTCCGGGCCGGGGCCGGGATCCACGCGGGGGGTGTGGAGCCGACCGACGCGCGCTGGCCGGCCGTGCAGTACGGCGAGCTGGCCTGGGCTGCGTGGCGAGCGTTGAAAGCGCGCTACGACCCGCATCGCCAGTGCAATCCCTGGCATCTTTGATCCGATGGCGAGCGAGACCGAAGACCCGAAGCGCTTCTCGCTCACGTTCGAGCACCTCGTTGCCTGGTGCGACCGGCAGCAGTACACCTACCGATCCAACGTCGAGCTGCGCCAGCTGGCGATCGACTACACGATCCTCGGCCAGCCCGCTCCCCTCCTGCTGCTACCGCAGCCGGACCGCGGCATGCTGATGCTTCTCGTGCGGCTGCCCGTCGTGGTGCCCGCGGGTCGCCGGATGGCCCTCATCGATGCGACTTCGCAACTGAACGGCACGTCGTACATGGGGACCTGGGTCGTGAACCGCGACACCGGAGAGGTCCTGTTCCGCGTCACGCTCCCCGCGCTCGATAACGCCTACTCCGATGCCGGACTCCTCCATGCGGCCAGGGTCGTGGTCGGAACGGTCGAGCGCCTCGCGGCGACGCTGAAGGCGATCGCGGTCGACGGCGCCGATCCCACCGCCGCGCTCGCCGCGAGCTGAGCGACCAAGTTCCGGGTTCCGCTCGCTCATCCGCCTGGATTCGCTCGCGGTAAGGACCGCCCGACGCTTGCTGCGCGCGCGCCCGGCGGGTCGATCCAATTCCGCTCGCTCAGAACCGGTAGGCGATGCGGAAGAAGCCGGTGATGCCCGTGACCGGTGGGTCGGTCGTGATCGTCGCGGCGACCACGCGCTGGAGCGCGATCCGGTTCAGGAACAGGCTGCCGAGCGCGAACCAGTCGCGGTTGATCCGGTAGTACAGGTTCCCACCGAGCGAGAGCGTGTGGCCCGCGCTCGCACCGAAGCACTTGTCGTTGCCGAAGAGGTCGGTGCCGTTGAGCGGGCACGTGGTCCCGAGCGGCTTGTCCTTCACCTTCGCGTAGCCGATCTCGGCATCCCACTCGCCGTGACCGCTCTTGAGCTCCCGGCCGAGGAACACCCGGCCCGCCGAGACCTCGCTCCGCTGGTACGCGACATTGCCGACCGCGCGGGTGTTGAGGAAGTCGACGCCAATGCGGAGGTCCGCGATCGAGCGGCGGTCGACGAACGACACGTACACCTCGACGCCCTTTGCCGCGGAGAGGCCGACGTTCGTCACGGTGTCGGGAGCCGTCAGCAGGAGGCTCGGTCGCCACCGGTACGCGGCGGACGCCGAGAACTCGAAGCGCTCCAGGCTGCCGAGGCCTGCGGAGAGTCCCGCGCGCGCCTGGTTCGATGCGATCCGGAGCAACAGCGAGTCGTTCTGGATCTGCGTGCCCGACTTCACGCCCGCCGTGACCGCCGGCTCCAGGAACTCGCGCGCCTGGACGTTCAAGGTCTCCGTGTCGACGCGATTGAAGGCGCCATTCAGGCGCAGCCGCGCGCTCGGGCGGTAGTTGATGCCCGCGGACAGGTTCGTGAGCTGGAAGCCTGCAGGACCGACGAGGTCCACGATCCCGAAGTGGTAGAGGTCGAACTTGGCGGCCGACCGGTAGTAGCCCTGCGACGTCGCGAACACGCGCGGTGACTCGTCCGAGGTGGGCGGCGGATACAGCACCACGCCCCCGATGCCGCCGTGCGCGTTCTGCGTCCGGTACGCGGCGCCGAAGCCGCCCGCAGAGACGAACTTGCCGCCCGCCGTCAGATCCGCCTTCTTCAGCGTGTCGTAGTCGGTCGTGAGCGATCGCGAGCCGCGCAGCGGGTACAGGCCGGCGAACGCGACGAGCGTCACCTCCTCCGACTTC
>JAYTLP010000478.1:0-6320 GCA_043729375.1 Myxococcales bacterium | reverse complement strand
GCCGGCCGCGCACGTGCCGCGTGGCGTTCGACGAGCCGCTCGCCGTCGGCGAGGTCAGCGCGCCGATGTTCGGGACGGATCACTTTGGCGTCGTCGCGGAGCTGGAAGCACCGTGATCTCATCTTCCGGGCGGGCCGCGGACAGTGGGGATCGAATCCCACCCTGGGGCCAGGTGGCGCCCGTCGAAGCATTCGAAATCACTCGAAGAAGCGGCGAGACGGGGTCGTCTTCGAGGATGGGCTGGGGAGTGAACCCCCAGGTCGACCGCTCGGGGAGCGCACAAGAAAAGACGCGCAAATATATGAAAATATTGGACGAAATTCGGACCGCTCGAAAACTCCGCTGCGCGGCACGCTTGTCGCACTGCCTGGTGTGGTCATGAGCCGCCTCGCCTACACCACCTGTCTTGCCGCCTCCGCGGCGGTGGTCGCATGCGCGGCCGTCGGCTGCGTCGGCTCGGCCGTGACCAAGGGCGGCGGCAAGCATGCCGACATGAGCAGCGCCCCGGTGCAGGACATGGCCATGGACCCGAAGCTGGTCTTCACCACGTCCATCCAGACCCTGCTCGTCACCGATTGTGGCCAGTGCCACGCGCAGCCGACCGGCTCGTTCCCGCCGTTCCTGGTCGCGCAGCAGGGTGGCGACGTGTACACGACCTTCACCGCGTGGCCGAGCATGGTCTCTGCGACGCCGCAGACGAGCCACATCCTCACGAAGGGCACGCACGAGGGCCCATCGTACAAGGACGCGGTCGCCGGCAGCGACCTCGCGAAGCATGCAGCCGTCATCGCGGACTGGATCACGCTGTACAACGCGGCGGGCGGCAAGCTCGCGGGCTCGACGGACATGGCCGTCACGCCGAAGCTCGACCCGATCTCGATCACGAGCGGCGTCATGAGCACCATCTCGCTCGCGCCGCTCGGCTCGGCGTATGCGGGCATGACCATCACTTTCACGCCGAAGGTCAGTGGCTCGATCATCGACCTGGCGAACATCACGCTCAGCGGCACTGCGACGGCGGGCGTCCAGGTCACCGGCACGGTCATCGCGCTCTACGCTGCGGACCTCAGCACGGCCGACAACATCGACATCGACTTCTACACCGCGCAGTACACGGCTTATCCCGGAACGCCTGTCGTGCTCGGCAGCTCGCTGCGTCCCTACACTGCCGGTGAGAAGGTCGGCTTCTCCTTCGAGACCATCGCACCGTCGATGGGCATGCCCGACATGGGTGGCAGCGCCGGCATGTGCAAGGACGTTCCGGGCTTCACGGCGTTCAAGCCGAAACTCAGTTCGCTCGGCCAGAACTGCCTCAACTGCCACACCAATGGTGGCAGCGGCGCGAACGCCGTCAACATGACGGGCTTCAACATGGCGGCGAACGACGCATCGAGCTGCCAGACCATCCTTTTGCAGACGACGCCTGCGACGCCTGATCAGAGCAACCTGTACATGGCGGTTAGCGGCAAGCCCGGTCATCCCGTCATGCTTTCAGCTGCTGACCAAACGACTTTTCTCAACGCGCTGACCGCGTGGCTGGCGAAGGAAAAGTAATGAATCCGATTCTCACCACACACGGAGCGAGGCTGACCATGCCCAAGAACCTGCATCGCACACTGGTCGCTATCACGACTGGCGTCACACTCCTCGGCGGCTGCCTCGGCGGCTCGACGACGACCACGACGACCTCGAGTGGTGGCGGCAAGCAGACGGGCGGTGGCGCGGTGAGCACCGGCACCGGCACGGGCACGGGCACGGGTACCGGTACGGGTACCACCGGCGGCACCAGCACGCCGGTGGACCCCAACAAGGTCAACCTCGATGCGCGCGTCATCGACTACGGTCAGGCCGCGCGCACCGCCTCTCTCAAGCTGCTCGGCGAGCTGCCGACGGCTGACGAGCTCGCGACGGTCAAGGACGCAGCGAGCTACGCCGCGCTCATCGACAAGTACCTCGCGGACCCGCGCCTCTCGCGCCAGCTCCTCTCGTTCTTCCAGGACGAGATGAAGGTGGGCGGCCCCGCGGTGACCCAGAACATGAAGATGTTCCCGAGCAAGGACACGGCGCCGACCTACGCGACCGAGCTCGTCGTGAACGATATGGACTTCCGCCAGCTCTTCACCGGCACCACGAACACGTGCCCCAAGCTCGACATGACGACGGGCATGTTCACCGATGGCACCTGCGACCCGACGAACGGTCAGGTCGCGGTCGGCGTCCTCACGGATCCGGGCGTGCAGTCGGCGATGTACTCCAACCTCGGCATGCGCCGCGTGCGCTGGCTGCAGGAGACCTTCCTGTGCACGAAGTTTCCGGCGGAGTTCGCGTCCACCGGCGGCGTCAAGCAGGGCAATGGCCTGTATGCGAGCCCGTGGCCGTTCGCGTCCATCAGCGGTGGCCCCGGCGCGCGCGTCGACTTCCAGGACTCGTCGGCCGTCATCTGCGCCAACTGCCACTCGACGATGAACCACCTCGCGCCGCTGTTCGCCAACTTCGATGCGATGGGCGTCTTCCAGACGAGCATCCAGGTCGTCGTGCCCATCGACAAGAGCCCGAAGGCGATGCTCACCGACTGGCTGCCCGCCGGTGAAGCGCTCTCGTATCGCTTCGGTCAGCCGACGCCGACCCTCACGGACCTCGGCACCAAGCTCGCCGCCGACCCCGCAACGTCGCAGTGCCAGGTCGCCCGCGTGTGGAACTGGGCCATGGACAAGGGCGAGATCGTCACCGACGCAGCGACGGTTCCGAAGAGCACAATCGACGCAGTGGTGACCAGCTACACGAGCAACGGCTACAAGCTGAAGGCCGCGCTCAAGGCGACGTTCACGCACGACGACTACGTGAAGTTCTAGTCCCGGCCCCTCCAGGAGAGCGATCATGATGCGCAACTTCGACAAGCTCCTTCCCGCGGTGGCAATGGCCGGGATGCTCACGGGCTGCCTCGGCGGTACACCGGGAAACACCACGACGCAGCCGGCGTCCACGACGACCAACACTTCGGGCGGCTCGGCTCAGACGGACCCCACCGACACGACGAACCCGGCGAACGCGAACAACACGTCCTCCGGCGGCACGGCGAACACCTTCAGCCACGAGGACGACAGCACGATCGACCCGTTCCAGGTCCTCGCGCGCATCCAGGAAGAGGGCCCACCCGAGGTCGCGACCCGCATGCACTCGTGCGCCAAGATGAAGTACGCGACGCTGGCGAACGTGCTGTCCAACGTCGGGATCGACCCGACGACGGGCAACGCGGTGTCGGCGGGGGGCCTCTACAAGAGCGGCTCGGGCGCCCTCGGCAAGCCGGACTACGCCAACCGCCTCGCGGAGTCCGCGGGCCTGTCGACGGCCGGCGCGGTTCGTCTTTACGACATCTTCGTGGCAGGCGCTCCCGGGATCGTCGCAGCGATGCCCACGCAGGCGCGCTGCATGGTCGCGGGTGCACCGACGAGCATGTTCACCACCGACGGCTCGGCCTGCACCCCGGCCGGTATCACCTGCGTCACGGGTTCGCCCGCCACGAAGCAGCAGAAGGACCTGTGCGACAGCGCAGTGCAGTCGAATACGTCTGATATGGTCGGTACCGGCACCACTGCAGTGACGGTGGGACAGGTGGTCGCGGTCGCGTCGCTTATGGCGGCGGCCCACAGCTGCGAGTAAGCGGCAGCGATCCACGGCACCCCCGAATCCCCGCACCGAAGGAGAGACACCATGGCAACGCGTCGTCGCTACATCGATCTTCCGAATCACGCGCGTCGTGACTTCATCAAGTGGTCGGTCGGCATCGGCGCCGCGCTCGGCCTCCAGCCATGGAAGGTGTTCGAGGTCCAGGAGAGCATCCTCGGACCGGCGCACGCCGGCACCGCCTCGTCGCTGACCGCGCTCCGCTCCGTGCACATCGTCGCCGGCAACGGCGGGCTCGCGTGGTTCACCCAGCTCTTCCCGTTCTACGAGGTCTGCGCCGACACCACGAACGCGGACGTCTCGTTCTACAAGCCGGGCACCTTCACCGAGCAGGCCGTCGACCCGAAGAAGGGCGACCAGCCGCTGCGCCTCGGCCCCGACGCGCCCGCTGCGCTCGCCAAGTACAACAAGAAGATGTCGATCTACACCGCCGGCAAGAACGAGACTCACACCAACGCTCCGCTCTCGGCATCCTCGGTCGCCGGCAACGTTGCGCTCTTCGCGGCGAGCTCGGCCATCCAGACGGCGCAGCCGACGCTCGTGCCCGCCATCGCCGTCGGCACCCTGCCGTTCGGCGCGGCGCCCGGTGCGCCTGCCCTCGCGTCCGTCCCCAACGCGCAGTCGGTTGCCGGCCTCTTCAAGTCCGTTGCGGCTTCCGCGGGCAATGCGCTCGAGCAGCAAAAGAACGCCGCGCTCTTCGAGGCGTACTTCAAGGCGAACATGGCGCTGCAGAAGGCTGCGCTGCGCCCCACGCAGTCGCAGACCCTGCTCACGGCCAACGCCGCTGCGCACCTTCTCGGCAAGCAGCTCGATCTCTCGCCGACCGTGGCGGACCTCGTCCGCTACGGCGTCGACGACGCGTCGCTCGGTGCTGCGGGCGCGATGAACAACAAGGGCAAGCTCGTCAACATCGCGACCACGCTCATCCAGGCGCACAAGGCGTTCGTGCAGAACCTGACCAGCATGATCATGTTGCCGGCCATGAACGACGATCCGCACGGCGCGTTCAACGACATGGCCACGCTCGGCGGCACGGTGAAGACGCTCGGCGCGATCCTCAATGCGTTTCTCGAGGACGCCAACACGACCGTCGACCCGCTCGATCCGGCGCGCAAGATCGGCGACAACCTCGTCATCACCATCACGGGTGACACGTGCAAGAACCCGAACGACCGGCAGGGCTGGGGTGACGGCACGCCGGACAGCGCCAACCTGCTCATCGCGTACGACGGTTCAGGTCGTCTCTCGGGCGGCTCGTTCGGCGGCGTGAAGGCCGACGGCTCGACGACGGGCTTCACCGCAGCGACGGGCGCGGTGATTCCGAAGGCCACCGCCGCCGACCACCTCACCGCAGCGCCCCCGTCGTGTGCTGCGGTGCTCAACGCCATAGCCAGGGGCGACACCCGCCGCGTCGGCGACTTCTACCGCGGCGACGCCTACACGGGGTTGCTCAACCCGCAGCTCACGGGAATCTGACAGACGCAACGAACGTCGCCGGGCACAGCCCTTCGACGTTCACGCGACGCCCGACACCGACCAACACATCCATACATGCGGGCGCGCCAGAACATCGGCGCGCCCGTTTTCTCGGGGCGTGCGCAACGAGTTGCGGGAGCTCGCAAAGTTTGCGAGGTACGTGCAGGTGGCACGGCATGCGTTATCGCCGAGTTGACGCGGATTGTAGATGGCGCCCGGCCTGCATCTAGGTTGACGCGTGCGTGGACCCAGACGACGTGATCGAGGCTTCTCGCTCATCACCGTATTTCTTTTGATGGTCGTCATGACGGGCACCGCCATCGGCGTGCTGGTCGCGAGCCAGAGCGATCTCAACCTCGCGGGCGTGGGTCGCGAGCAGCAGATGGCGCTGTACGCGGCGGAGTACGCTGTCGCGCGCGCCAAGGGGTTCATCGCCTCTCAGCAGGTGGCTCCGTTCAACGCCGTCAACGGGTGGAACGGCCTCCTGCAGTCGCCAGATCCCGCGGTGCAGGCTACCCTGTGCCAGACGACGGTCGGCGCCGCGCAGCCGGGCACGGCGGTGAACGCCGCGTTCGTGCCGGTGCCCGCGTCGCTTTACACCATCGCCGACCGCTCGGGCACGCCGATCAGCGGCCAGAACATCACGTGGTCCTACTGCGTGCACAACAACGCCGAGGACCCGGGCTACCTCGCGCCTGCGACGGCCGGCGTCTTCACCGGTAACACCGACGACTCGCGCGACCCGCAGCACCTCATCGTCATCGAGGGCTACGGCCGCGCGCCGAACAACGCGCAGGTGCACCTCAGCGTCCACGTCGGCGTTCCGACGCTCAACACGACGGGTGGCGTGCAGTCGTACGCGCAGGAGGGCTCCGGCGCAGCACACACGGGCCAGGGCGGCGCGAGCGAGGCCGGCATCACGGTGAGCGGCAACACGCCGGTGAAGTTCTGAAGAGAGAGAGTCCCATGCGCCTCGTACTCGCGGTCGGTCTGCTCGTCGGTGGCGTCGCACACGCCGACCGCATGTCACAGGCGCACAACATCTTCTCCGACTCGTGCGCGCGCTGTCACAGCGCGGACTCGCTGCGCCCGAAGGCGTCTGCGCAACCCGCGCCGAGCGCCGAGGTGAGGCCGCAGAGCGCAGAGTCGAAGGACGGGCG
>JAYTLP010000477.1:0-4012 GCA_043729375.1 Myxococcales bacterium | reverse complement strand
CGTGCGACTTCCGTGTGGCCGAGCTCGGATTCGACCGGGACGGAGGCAAAACGCTCGTGCGGATCGAGGACATCCTCGACGCCTACCAGATCCCGATCTCGGCCAGACGCGTTGCCGACCTGGATCCCGATCGTTCGCAGCTCCGGCTCTCGTACTGCAACGTGCACCGCCACCACAAGGAGATCCTCACGCGGCTCGCCGACGTGTCCGGAATCCGCGAGATCCGTCGCGAGTCCGACTCCGTCGCGTGACGCAGCGCGTCGCTTCGTCAGTGCGTGTGCGGAGCGAGCGTCATCGGGATCGAGGTGTCGCCGAGTCCGCCGCGCGCGAGCCAGTCGCGCGTCGACTCGGCCGCGCGGTCGATGAGTTCGGCGCTCCGCCCGAAGTCATACGACGACACCGGCATCGGGCATGGCGGTGGGACGATCACGATCTCCGCCTGGTCCGAGAGCCGCGACGCCTCGGACGCGAGTTGGCGAGCGAGGAGCAGGCTCACGATATGCAGCGCGAGCGCGATCGGATGTTGCGGCGGCCGTGGGATCGAGCAGGAGAATCCGGTCGGCAGGACGATCACGCGGCGCGCGCCGAGCGCGATGGCCGTCGCGATCGGCGTGTTGTTGGCCACGGCCCCGTCCACGAGCGTCCGCTCGCCGAGCCGCACCGGCGGGAAGAGCCCGGGGATCGCCGCGCTCGCGACGATGCACTCCTCGCTCGGACCGTCGCGCAGCACCACCTCTCGACCGTCGCGCACATCGGCGGCGATCACGGCGAGCGTCACGCGCATCTGCTCGAGCAGCGGCGGCAGCTGTGCCGCCCGGATCAACTGACGCAGGCCGGATTGTCCGACCAGATGTCCGGCGGACCCGAAAAGGCCACGCGCGACGCCGCCGATCGACAGCGGGTAGACGTCCCGGCGACCGAGGCCACGCCAGATGGCCGCGAGTCGCGCCACACCGTGCCGCGTGGGATCGGCAGCGAACGCCGCGCCGTTCACCGCACCGACCGACGTGCCCACCACGAGGCTGGGGATCACGTCGGCGTCGGCAAGGGCCTGGAGCATCCCCACCTGAGAGGCGCCGTGACTGCCGCCTCCGGCGAGGACGAATGCGGTGCGGGGCGCGTCGGCGGGTGGCAGCATCGGGAGCTGGAGAGGGAGGGACGCGGTCCCGCTAACGGTCCTGCGCAGGGTCCTGCGCATGGTCTCGCGCATGGTCTCGCGCGGTCACCGTGGCAATACGCGGATCGCGGATCCGGTTCCGCGCGTTCGGCACCATCGGCACATTCCTTTCACACACCTTGGGGGACCGGAGCACGATGACAGAGGAGAACTGGATCGACGTCGGCGCCGAGGAGGCGCTGCGGGCCGTCCCGCTGACGCAGATCGACCACGAGGGCCTCCGGCTCGCCGTCTCGTTCTCACAAGGCGAGTGGGGCGTGGTCAGCGGCGTCTGCTCGCACGCCGGCGGACCGCTCGGCGAAGGCCGGCTCGCCGACGACTACATCGTTTGCCCCTGGCATCACTGGAAGTATCATCGCCGCACGGGGCAGGGGGAGCCCGGCTACGAGCAGGACGCCGTGCCGCGCTATGCGGTCCGCGTCGCGGACGGTCGTGTGCAGGTCGATCGCGCGAGCGCGACCAAGCGTACGCGGATCCGCCACGCGCCGCATCCGTTGGCGCGCAAGGTCGAGCGCGCGCCGGGGCCTCCGCGCGTCCTCGGTCTTTCCACGACCAACATGGAGGACGGGCACCCACGCTATTCCACCTCCGACGCGCTGCTCGAGCATGCGCTCGAGTTCGCCGGACGGGCGCTCGGCGCAGAGCAGAAGCAGATCCGCCTGCGCGATCTCGCATTCCGGGCCTGCGAGGGCTTCTACTCGAAGAGCGCGCACGCCTGCACCTGGCCCTGCTCCATCACTCAGATGGATCCCGTCGACCAGCTCGATGGCGTCTACGAGGCGATCGTCCACTGGGCCGACGTCGTGATCGTGTCCACTCCGATCCGCTGGGGCAACGCGTCGGCGCTCTACTACAAGATGATCGAGCGCTTCAACTGCATCCAGAACCAGGTGACGATCGCGAACCGCGTGCTGCTGCGGAACAAGGTCGCTGGCTTCATCATCACCGGCGGACAGGACAACGTGCAGCAGGTCGCCGGCCACCTGCTCGGATTCTTCGGCGAGATCGGATTCCACTTCCCGCAGTTCCCCTACATCGCGCACTCCCGCGGCTGGAGCTCCGAGGACATGGAGAACAACGTGCGGTTCGTGCAGGCGAGCGCCGAGTTGCGCGAGGGGGCCGAGGGGCTCGTGGCGCGCGCGGTCGATCACGCGCTGCTGCTGCTCGATCATCGGGACGCGCCGCACCTCGATTCGCGCGGTGGCCGCAAGGCGCATCGGCTGGCACGCGACGGGGGCGAGTGACGCGGGGCGAGTGACGCGGGGCGAGCGGTGCCGGAACTCTCCGTGCGCGTCGCGGCTTGTCGCGGCGAACGAGGAACGCGCGGTGACATCCCGTCGGCGCGCCATCCCCGCCCACAGAGGAGGAAGTCGTCATGCAGAGTCTCAAGCGCATCACCGCGGTCCTGCGCCACTTTGCCGCCGCGGTCGTGCTCACGCTCGCCGTCGCGGGCACCGCGCTCGCGCAGGCGGGAGCTGGCGTCCAGAACGTCGACGCCAACGGAGTGATCCTCGCCGGGTATGACGCCGTGTCATATCACGTCGAGAACAAGGCCGTCCCCGGGAGTGCCGAGTTCACGGCGGCCCACGGCGGCGCGATCTACCGATTCGCGTCCGCGGCGCATCGCGACGCGTTCAAGGCGAAACCCGCGAAGTACGCCCCTGCCTACGGTGGTTACTGCGCGATGGGCGTCGCGGTCGGCAAGAAACTCGATGTCGATCCGAAGGCGTTCACCGTCGCGAATGGGACGCTCTTCCTCAACGTCGATCCGAAGGTCCGCACGATGTGGACCCGGGACATACCCGGGAACAACGCGAAGGCCGACAAGAACTGGGCCGACGTGGCGGTCCACCGCGGCTTCGACTCGATGTGAGCCGGCGATGCACGCAGGAAGGGGTCCGGCGATCAGCCGGACCCCTTCGCGCCTCCGCGTCCTCGACCGCGCCTCACAACGCGCCTCACGACGCGCCCGGCACCTCGAGCGGCACGTGGAAGCCCTCGGCGAGCCGATTGACGAAGTTGAAGTAGGCGATGATCGTGACCGCGTCGTGGACGCCAGCGTCGGTGAGGCCGGCGTCGCGCAGCCGGAGCAACTCGGCCTCGGCGACGCCCGCGGGGCGTTCGGTGAGCGAGACGGCGAGATCGGCGAGCGCGCGCCACCGCGGCGGCAGCGCCGCGCCGCGCGGATCGCGGAGCACGGCGTCGACCAGCGCGTCGTCCTTCGTGAGCTGACGGAGTGACCCTCCGTGATGGTGCATTCAGTATCGGCAGCCGTTCACCGACGAGACGACCGAGGCGATCATCTCGCGCTCGGGCCGCGATAGCTCGGACGGGGTGAACATCAGCTCGCGGTACAGGTCGAGGTGCGCGAGCATCGCGGCGGGCCGCGTGGCGTGCACCTTGAGGATGTTCGCGACCTCGCCGCGCGCCCCCGCGACGCGGGCATAGGCATCGACGAGCGCGCCGGTCGCATCGGAAACTTCTGGCAGCGGGATCCAGCTCGTCATGAGGCTCCTGGTTCCAGGTTCACCGCGTTGTGGCGGCCGCGGGGTGAACCCGCGGCCGCACCGGCGATCAGCGCCGGATCACATCCACAAAGCTCTGCGCCGCCTTGAAGAGCCGCCACTCCCGCACCTTGAACGCGCCGTCGATCGGCGTGTCGCAGATGTGATTGGAGTAGTTGCTGATCGTCTTGACGCTCACCGCGAGGATCACGTAGAGCACCTGCGTGTCGGAGTACCCCGCCTCGAGGAACCCGCGTGCCATCGCCTCGGTCGGACGGCCGCGCGTCGAGACCATGTGCCTCGTGAACGTGGCGAGCGCGCCGAAGCGCGC
>JAYTLP010000476.1:0-3940 GCA_043729375.1 Myxococcales bacterium | reverse complement strand
GACGCCCGACCAGCTCGGCATGATCGTCATCGACTACCTCCAGCTCATCCAGGGTCGCGTCTCGAAGGACGACAACCGCCAGCGGGAGATCGCCGAGATCTCGCGCGGCCTGAAGGGGCTCGCCAAGGAGCTGAAGGTACCCATCATCGCGCTCTCGCAGCTCAATCGCTCGCTCGAGTCGCGCGCCGACAAGCGCCCGATGATGTCCGACCTCCGCGAGTCCGGCGCCATCGAGCAGGACGCCGACGTGATCGCCTTCATTTACCGCGACGAGGTTTACTCGAAGGACCAGTGCAAGGACGAGGACAAGGGTGTCGCCGAGATCATCATCGGCAAGCAGCGCAACGGCCCGACGGGCACGGTCCGCCTTGCCTTCCTCAACCAGTACACGCGCTTCGAGAACCTGGCGCCGAACCACGGCGGCGGCGGCGACTACTGATGGGCGCGCTCGCTGAGGCTGCTCCCCGGGCCATCGCTCCGAGACGTACGCGCTCGACGCGCGGTGGGGGGAGGCTCTCGCAGCTCTGCTGCGGGAAGGGGGACGGGAACATTCCCCTGAAATCGTCCAGGGGTGTCGCCGAGATCATCAGCGGCAAGCAGCCCAACGGCCCGACCGGCAAGATCCGCCTTGCCTTCCTCGACCGGTACACGCGCTTCGTGAACGTGGCGTCGAACCACGGCGGCGGCGATTACTAGCGTGGATGCTCGTTCCGCAACGCGCGGCCCCATCGCCTTTCTGGCCATGCTCGTCGCGTGCGCGCCTTCGTACGCGGAGGAGCCACGTGCGCCGGGCGTGTTCTGCGTGGACCGCCTCGTGCTCAAGAAGACTGCGCAGTACACGGAGGATCAGACGCTGTATCGGGACGGCGCCGTGCTCGTCTCGGTCGACAGCGCGGCGCCGGCTCGCGTGGACGCTGCGGCCGGCGTACGGATAGAGGTCGACGCGCGCTCGAAGCGCCATCGCTTCGTCGTGAGGTACCTGAACGGCCGCGTGTACGAAGCAGACCGCTTCGAGCTCGACAGCGGCGAAGAGCTTTGCCTCTACTACCGACCGATGTACGGCCACTTCGAGCTGACCACGCCCGACCGCAGCCGCGAGAGCGGGCGCTGCGCGGATTGCCCGCCGCTCTGACGACCACGAGGGAGGCCATCCTGGTCGCAGAGACTGCTGCAGAAGCGCGCCTGCGGGAAGCAGAACGGGAACGTCCGCCCTCGGGGCATCGAGTGCGCTGCAGTGCGCACTCGACCGCGAGCGGCGCGAGAATGCGCTCCGGCTGAACTGGATCCGGGTCGTCGATGTCAGCGCCTTCTTCGCGCTCTTCGTGTTCCTTGGCTACGTGCTCGACCAGCCGGCGTGGCAAGCCAACCGAGGACGCTGTCCGCCACCTTCATCGACATGCCGATGGTCGTGTCGCTGAACTGGGCGACCCTCCCGACGAGCCCGAACCACGGTGCCATCGCGGGCTACACGCCCGGCATCGCCCTGCCGTTCGAGATCGCTGCGACGATGGCGCCGGCGAGCGAGGTCGGCGGGCATCTAGCATGTCGTCAGCCGCCCCCGACATGCGCCGGCAGCGAACGAGCCTGCAGGCGCTGGCCGCGTTCACGGTCGAAGCGCTCACGATCCTGCGGCGAGAGATTCCCATGATCACGGCCCGGTTTCTGGACGTGAGCTTCGCACCGTCGATGACGCTCATCCCGAGGATGCGGGGCTTCGTCGGCGAGTTCTACGCCTCGATCATCGACGACCAAGATCTCGTCGCGCGGCTCGAGATGGCGGCGCACGAGCTGCTCGAGACCGCCGCCAAGGGGTCGGTGGAGGAGACGGCGCGCCTGCGAATCGAGCTCACCGGCACGGAGCTGCGGAAGCTGCTCACGCGCACGTGGAATTGCGCGTGACCGAAGTACCTCGGCGAGGTCTCCGCGCGCGTGAGGACGATGCGCGAGACGACCGACCCTCTCTCCTGCTACCCGATTGTCAGTGCAGGCGACGGCGCTGCGTGGGGATGCCTCAGGCATGGGTCTCGAGCCGTGGGGCACCTTCGTTCAGCCGCTCCGTGCCGATGCGCGCCGCTCGGGCGTGCCGATGCGCGCCGCTCGGGCGTCAAGGAGGTGCGCCTCGACGTCCGCGCGCTCGGCTTCATCAGCTCGAGCTGCTTCAAGCCTCTGGTGACCTGGCTCGCGGTGCTGCGCGAGCGCGCGGACGAAGAGCGTCACGAGATCGCCACTCACACCCAGCCGGAGCGCCAGTCCCTGAAGCGCGGCATGGTAGCGCTGGTGCCCTTCGGTGCCGGCAGCGTCGAGTGGTGAGCTAGAACTTCAGCGAGGTCTGCTGCGGCTGCAACGTGGACTCGCCGGCCAGGACACGCTTGTACTCGTGCCGGCTGACGGAGACGTAGCGGTCGTTGCCGCCGATCTCGACCTGCGGGCCTTCCTTCACGGCTCGCCCCTTGTCGTCGACGCGCAGGACCATCGTGGCCTTCTTTCCGGTGTGGCAGATCGTCTTGATCTCCTCGATGTCGTCAGCCCAGGCGAGCAGGTACTGGCTGCCCTCGAAGAGCTCGCCCCGGAAGTCGGTGCGCAGCCCGTACGCGAGCACCGGCACGCGCAGGCGATCGACGACGTCGCCGAGCTCCCACACCTGCGCACGCGACAGGAACTGCGCCTCGTCGACGAGGAGGCAGTGAAGGTTGCCACGCGCACCGATGTCGCGGTCGACGAGCGAATAGAGATCGTCCTCCCGTGAGAAGCCGGTGGCCTCCGCGGAGAGTCCGATGCGCGAGGAGATGACCCCGGTACCCACGCGCGTGTCGATGGTGGGTGTGAGCAGGAGGGTGCGCATGCCGCGCTCCCGGTAGTTGTGGGCGCTCTGGAGGAGCGTCGTGGTCTTTCCGGCGTTCATCGCAGAGTAGTAGAAGTAGAGCTTCGCCACCGCGCGCGATGCTAGCAGAGCGGGCGCGATGAGGCTCGACCTCGACGGGGAGAGGTCGCCAGACAGGGCTGGCCGCTGGAACGCCACACCCGCGTCATTTCGCCACAGCAACATCATGCAACGTGTTGGACTTCACAGCCTTTTCCAGGAACACCACTTGCACACCGAGTGTCCGTGACCGACGCTGCCCTTGGTGTTGCTATGAGCGATCCGACCCGACTCTCCTCGCAATCCGACCGGGCCAACCGTCGGACGCGTCTCTATGGCGTCGCACAGGCCGCCTCGGGGGCGAACGACGGCCACCTGCCGCCGGGGACGCACGCCGGTGACTACGTCATCGAGGGCCACCTCGCCGACGGGGGCATGGCGTCCGTCTATCACGCGACCCATCCCCTCATCGGCAAGCAGGCGGCGGTCAAGGTTCTGAGCTCGTCGCTCGCGCACAGCGAAATCATGATCGGCCGCTTCCTGCGCGAGGCACGCGCGGTCAACCAGATCCGCCACCAGAACATCGTCGACATATTCGCCTTCGGCCAGCTCACCGACGGCCGCCACTACCTCGTCATGGAGAAGCTCGAGGGCGAGACCCTCCTCGACCGGATGTATCGCGGGCCGCTCGTCCTCGCGGAGACGTGCGACATCCTGGTGCAGATCGCCGAGGCTCTCGACGCTGCGCACGCCCACAACATTGCGCACCTCGACCTCAAGCCCGAGAACGTTTTTCTCGTGCCGGGGCGGGGGGGGAAGCCTCTCGTCAAGCTGCTCGACTTCGGGATCGCGAAGC
This sequence comes from Myxococcales bacterium, assembly GCA_043729375.1. GTDB lineage: Bacteria > Myxococcota_A > Polyangia > Palsa-1104 > Palsa-1104 > JBDTCO01. The sequence goes on along the minus strand of JAYTLP010000476.1, from coordinate 224 downwards.
TCCTCGGCGGTGAACCGGGCGAGTCCGGCGGGGATTTCTGCGGTACGCCCGACTACGCGTCTCCCGAGCAGGCGCGAGTCCTCGGCACCATCGACCACCGCAGCGACGTGTTCTCGCTGGGCATCGTGGCGTTCGAGCTCCTGTGCGGCCGTCTGCCGTTCGAGGCCGACACGCCCATGGGCACTCTGTTCAAGCACATGAACGAGCGGGCGCCCCGCCCCTCA
>JAYTLP010000475.1:0-3632 GCA_043729375.1 Myxococcales bacterium | reverse complement strand
GGCACGTTGACCCCGGCGCGGCGGGCCGGGTGGCCTCGCGCGGCGCGGCGGGCCGGGTGGCCTCGCGCGGCGCGGCGGGCCGGGTGGCCTCGCGCGGCGACCTGAACCACGGGATCTATTCGATGGCCCGCGGGTCCACGACTTGCGTTGTCCACGCGCGCGCGTTTCCGGTCGCTCTCCCTCGTCGTACAACCACGACGTGCAGTTCCAGCCCGGCGAGGCGCAGCTCCGCTACCTCGGCCTCGGCAAGAAGCGCTGGTACAAAACCGAGGTGGCCGACGGTGACGTCGAGGTCTTCGCGATCGACACGACCTTGCTCGTCACGGACCGCTGGACCTACCACGGCGAGGCGCGCTGGAAACAGACGCAGGCCGACGCCCAGCTCGCGTGGCTCGACAAGACGCTCGCCAGCGGCACGGCGAAGTTCAAGCTCGTGATGGGGCACCACCCGCTGTACTCGTCGGGGACCCGGGGCACCGAGCGCCGGGAGATGCGCGAGCAGCTCGACGGGATGCTCGCCGAGCACGGGGTCGACGCGTACCTCGCGGGGCCACCAGCACGTGTACGAGCGTCACGAGCCGAGGCGCGGCGTCGTGCACTTCGTGAGCGGCGCGGGCGGGCGCGACCCCCGGCTCGACAGTGGACGCGGTCGGCTGCCGAAGGGTGCACCACGAGAAGAACCAGTTCATGACGTTCGACGTGAGCGAGCACGGGCTCGACTTTCGCGCCCTGGCCACCGACGGCACGGTGCTGGACGAGGGCCGCATCGCAGCACGTTCGCGGTAGAACACGCGGGTGCCACCCGTCGAGAAGCCGCGCCTCCGTGGCGTATCCCATCAGGTCGCCTTCTTCGTGACGCTCGCGCTGTCGCCGTGGCTCGTGGTGCGCGCGCAGCCGCGGTTCCGCTGGGCCGTCGTCGTGTACCTCGTGACGCTCGCCGCGCAGTTCGGGACCAGCGCGCTGTATCACCGCCCCACGTGGGCGCCGCGCCCGAGGCAGTGGCTGCGGCGCTGCGACCACGCCACGATCTTCCTGCTCATTGCGGGCACCGGCACCCCGATCGCGGTGTCCCTCGATCCGCATCACGAGCGCCTGCTCCTCTCGATTCTGTGGGCGGGGGCGCTCGTCGGCGTGCTGCGTGCCATCGTCTGGATCTCGGCGCCGAAGTGGATCGTGGCCGCCATCGCCGTCACGCTCGGCTCGGTGTGCTTCTCGTTCCTGCCCGCGCTCGGCGCCGTGCTCGACGCCACCACCGTCTGGCTCGTGGCGGCGGGCGGCGTGCTCTACATCCTCGGCGCCGCCGCGTACGCGCTCCGGCGCCCGGACCCGTGGCCCCGGACCTTCGGGTACCACGAGGTCTTCCACGCTTTCACCATCCTGGCCGCGGCCTGCGACATGGTCGCCGTCGCGCGGATCGCATTTGCCTGACCTGTACTCTTGTTCAGTCTTGTCGGGGGTCCTACACTAATGGTCCGCATGCCTCCCAAGCTCACGTCACCGTCCCTCATCGACAACCAGAAGCCCGACGCCCGCCAGGTGGAGATCGCCGCGCGCTGCGCCGACGAGCCGGACTTCATCGTCGTGCGGGGCGCGCGCGAGCACAACCTCAAGGTCGGGTCGCTCCGCATCCCGAAGCGGCAGCTCGTCGTGTTCACGGGGGTGTCGGGCTCCGGCAAGTCGTCGCTCGCGTTCGACACCCTCTATGCCGAGGGGCAGCGACGCTACGTCGAGTCGCTGTCGGCCTACGCGCGGCAGTTCCTCGGGCAGATGGAGAAGCCGAAGTACGACTACCTCGGCGGCCTCTCGCCCACCATCGCCATCGAGCAGAAGTCGGCGTCGTCCAACCCGCGGTCGACCGTCGGCACCGTCACCGAGATCTACGACTACCTGCGCGTTCTCTACGCCCGCGCCGGTGAGCAGCGCTGCCACCAGTGCGACGGGCCCGTCGCGGCGCGCTCTGCCGCCGAGATCGTCGACGAGCTCGTCTCGCTGCCCGGCAAGCCCAAGGTCACGCTGCTCGCGCCGCTGGCCGATAATCGCAAGGGCTCGTTCGGCGAGCTGTTCGACGACGCCCGCAAGGCCGGGTTCGCCCGCGTCCGGATCGACGGCATGATCGTGCGGCTCGAGGACGTCACGCTCCTCGACAAGATGAAGAAGCACACCATCGAGATCGTCGTCGATCGCCTCGAGCTCGAGCCCAAGGTGAAGGCGCGCCTCACGGACTCCATCGAGTCCACGCTGAAGGCCGCGTCGGGCAACGTTCGCGTCCTCGTCGACGGAGAGCAGCACCCGCGCAACTACTCCGAGAAGCGCGGCTGCCCCACCTGCGGCATCGGCCTCCCCGAGCTCTCGCCGCAGATGCTGTCGTTCAACTCGCCGCTCGGCATGTGCACCACGTGCCATGGCCTCGGCGAGGTCGACTTCGAGTGGGAGCACGAGCGCGGCGAAGGCTGGCAGCGTCGCGGTCAGACCTGCAGCGACTGCAATGGCCTGCGTTTGCGGCCGGAGTCGCGCAGCGTCTTTCTCGCCAAGAAGTCCGTCACCGACATCGGGCGCATGACCGTCGCCGACGCGCAGGCACATTTCGATGGACTGAGGCTCAAGGGGGCGCAGGCGCAGATCGCCGAGGAGATCCTGAAGGAGATAAAGTCCCGCCTCGGATTTCTCCTCGACGTCGGGCTCGACTACCTCACCCTCGACCGCAGCTCCGGTACGCTGTCGGGGGGCGAGGCGCAGCGCATCCGGCTCGCGTCGCAGCTCGGCTCCGAGCTGTCCGGCGTCATGTACGTGCTCGACGAGCCGAGCATCGGCCTGCACCAGCGCGACAACCAGCGCCTCATCGCCACGCTGCAGCGCCTGCGCGACCTCGGCAACTCGGTCATCGTCGTCGAGCACGACGAGGAGACCATCATGGCGGCCGACTACGTGCTCGACTTCGGCCCCGGCGCCGGTCGTCACGGCGGCGAGGTCGTCGCGGAGGGCACCCCGCAGCAGCTCCTCGCCAACCCGCTGTCACCGACGGGCCGCTTCATCTCGGGGAAGGAGTCCATCGAGATCCCGGCCCAGCGTCGCAAGCCGAAGGGCTTCATCAAGGTGCGCGGCGCGCGGGAGAACAACCTGCGCGAGATCGACGTCGACTTTCCGCTCGGGGTGTTCGCAGCCGTCACCGGCGTCTCGGGCGCGGGCAAGTCCAGCCTGATCAACCAGATCCTCTACCCGGCGCTCGCGGCGGCGCTCAACGGCGTCGAGCTGAAGATCGGCGCACACGACAAGATCGAGGGGCTCGAGCAGATCGACAAGGTCATCGACATCGACCAGAACCCGATCGGCCGCACGCCACGCTCGAACCCCGCCACGTACACGAAGGCGTTCGATCACATCCGCGACCTCTTTGCCGGGCTGCCCGAGGCGCGGACCTTCGGCTACAAGTCGGGCCGCTTCTCGTTCAACGTTCGAGGGGGCCGCTGCGAGGCGTGCGAGGGCGCCGGCGTGCGCGAGGTCGAGATGCACTTCCTCGCCAACGTGAACGTCACCTGCGAGGTCTGCAAAGGCCGGCGCTTCAACGACGCCACGCTGCGCGTCGAGTACAAGGGCAAGAACATCGCCCAGATCCTCGACACGCCCATCGAGGA
>JAYTLP010000474.1:0-3233 GCA_043729375.1 Myxococcales bacterium | reverse complement strand
GCGCAGGCTTCGCCTCGGGGCTCGCGCTTCGTGACGCATCCACCACGCGGTCGAGGTCGGCGAGGTGTGTGTCGATGCCGGCCGCGGGCCAGCCCGGCGGCAGCGTCGAGCGCCCACCCCCGCGCTGGTCGTAATAGAAGAGATCGCGGTCCGTGCTCACGAGCGCATCGAGCTGTGGGCGAAGGTAGTCCAGCGACGCACCGGGCCCGCCGTGCAGCACGATGGCGAGCTTCGGCGCCCGGCCCGATCCGACCCGCACGCAGTGAAGGTGTGCTTCGCCGTCACCGTCGGCAGGGAGCGGAATCGAAAGGGGCGTCTCGGTGACCTCGGTTGCATCCATGGGCGTGCGCGCTATGTAACCCGACGCCCGGCGTCCGGCCTCGAAAAGTCGCGGGCACAAAGCCGGCGCGCCTCGTATAATCGTGTCACCAGAGGAGCAATCATGAGCCTACCCGTTGTCGACAAGTTCTCCGAGAAGCTCAGCCATATCGGTCTCCAGGGCGAGCGCAAGGCCGTCTCGCTCCTCATCCTCGCCTTCTTCGCCGGCTTCTTCTTCCTGCTGCGCACCGTCGCGCGCACGGAGATGCCCGAGTGGCTGCCGGCGTTCACGGCCATGTTTGCCCTCTATATCCTCACCTTCCTCGGCGTCGCCGCCAGCTGGTTCTGGGGTCGCTGGGTCGCCATCGGCGTCGGCACGTGGGGCGCGACCATCGCGGTCTGGGGTGTCGTGCAGACGCGCGAGCTCTCCACGCCACTCGTCGTCCTCGGCCTGTCGCACGGCCTCATCGCTCTCTTGCTCATGGGCGACTCGATGGCCGCCGACTTCGAAGGTCGTCCGGGCTGGCGTACGCGCCTCGGCCTCGATGACGCGGGTGTGCTGAAGCTCCGTCGCACCATCACGCGCGCGGCTTCCTCCGTCCCGGCCATCGTGCTGTTCGCGCTCGCGCCCCGTCAGGAAGACGGGTCCGCGCTCGTTGCGTGCGCGGTCGTGGGCATCGGCGCGCTCTTGCTCGGCCGTACCCTCTCGCTGGTCGCTCTGGCCGCTGCGGCTGTCGGCGCGTTCGTGCTGTCGTTCGGCGCCGCGCCGTTCTCGGTCGCCACGCCGGCACTCTCGTTCCTGCCCGCCGCGATGCCGCACGCGCTGGCGCTGTATGCGTCGCTCGCGCTCGCCGCGTCGCTCGCGCCGTTCGCAGGCCCGGTCCGCAGCTTTCTGCGCCGCTGAGAGCGGCCGCTACGACTCGCCCGTGTATGCGCGAACAGGCCTGCCATTGAGGTAGGCCGCGACGCCGAGAGCGAACGTCGCCGCCACCGAGCTGCGCAGCCAGACCACCGCGCTCGCGAGCTGCACGTCCTTCAGCGACGTCGCGAAGGGGCCGCTCAGGTCGGCGATCGCCGCCGCGAGGTCTCTGGTGTGCGCGAGCTCGACCAGTGTCTGCATCGCGATGATCGGCAGCGACACGAGGCACCCGAGCTGCCACGCCGAGCGCCCCCATGCGCGGCGCGCCATCGCCGGCCCCCAGATGCGCGTGACGCCGAGCGTGACGAGCATGCACGCGATGAGGCTGGCCCCGGCGAGCGGCAGCACCTGACCGCGCCGGGTCCACAGCGCCTCGGCTTTCCGCGTCGCCACGGTGGAGAGCTCGTCGCCGGGTACGGGCTTGCCGGCCTCGGGCTTCAGCACCAGCTTGTCGGCCTGACGCCGAACCTCGCTCGTGAACGCATCGTGCGAGCCGGTGAGCGTGGCGAGGCTGGCGAGCGCCGTCACCAGCCCGAGAGTCGCGTAGAGAAAGCTCAGCACCGCCAGAAGGACGAGCAGGCGTGGACGTACGGCCTCGATCATCGCGGGAGGGTAGCGAACGTGCCGCGGCGACGCAAAGCGCGATCGGCGTCGACCGCTTGTATCGCGGTATCGTTTACTACGATGATGCCCGCCATGATTATTTCCGACAACAAGGTCGTCCTCATCGACTACACGCTGCGCATCGACAGCGGCGAGGTTGTGGACTCCTCCGAGGGGCAAGAGCCGCTCGCGTACCTCCACGGCGTGGGCCAGATCGTGCCGGGCCTCGAGCGCGCGCTCTCGGGCCTCACGGTCGGCGACGTCAAGGACGTCGTCGTCGAGCCCGCCGATGGCTACGGTGATCGCGATCCGGACGGCGTCTTCGGCATCCCGAAGACGGCCTTCCCCGACACGGCGCAGCTCGAGGTCGGCGCGTCGTTCGTCGGCGAGGACGAGGAGGGCAACTCGCTGCCTGTCCGCGTCGTCGCGCTGGACGGTGATTCCGTGACGGTCGACGCCAACCACCCGCTTGCAGGGGAGCGCCTGAGCTTCCACGTGACGATCAAGGAGATCCGCGACGCCACCGCCGAGGAGCTCGAGCACGGGCACCCGCACGAGGGCGACGGACACCACCACCACTAGCCACTGGTGCTACGACGTCGCCCATGAAGGACAGCCCGGAGCCATCTCCGCTGTAGCCACGCAGCTCGACGAAGCGCTGTGCAGGTTGCGCTGCAAACGTCGCTCTGGTCGCAGAAGCACATCGACAAGTTGACCACGTCGCTCGACGAGGCCGCCGCCGCGCAGACCCGGGTGGTGGAGGAGCCGCAGGCGCTGATGGTGCAGTTCAACGACGCTTGGGGTCGCCACGATGCCACCGCGGAGGCGCTCCACCGCCGCGGCGACGAGCTCGATGCCCGCGCGAAGGAGACGAGTATCCTCGTCGAGCGCATGCGCCTCGTCGTCGAAGATGCGCAGACCCTGCACCGCGATGCGCAGGCCGCCGACCTCACCCGGTCGGCCGCCTCGCTCCGGCAGCAGACCGCAGGCGACCGCAACAAGCTCGGGCTCGCGCTCGCCAAGCCTGAGCCCGGCCAGACATACCCGAAACGAAAAAGGCGCCCGGTCGAGTGACCGGACGCCTCGTGGCTGCGGGTGAAGCGTGCTGCTAGTGGTTGACGGCTGCGACCATGGGGGCTGCATCCGCCGTCGGCATCTTCTCGATGCGCATGCCGTAGAACGAGCGGCGCACGAAGAACAGCGAGATGAAGAAGCAGATGGCGGCGATGCACTTGCCGGTCATCGGCTCGAGCGTGATACCGAGCTCGACGGCCAGGAGGCCGAAGAGCGTCGTGAACTTGATGACCGGGTTCATGGCGACGGACGACGTGTCCTTGAAGGGATCGCCGACCGTGTCACCGACGATGCAGGCGGCGTGGAGCGGCGTGCCCTT
>JAYTLP010000473.1:0-11667 GCA_043729375.1 Myxococcales bacterium | reverse complement strand
CCGCTCGTCGACCACCACGTCGGCGTTGTCGCCAGGCGACCAGAACGACAGGTTGAGGAACAGCGCGCGATGCCAGTCGATGGGCAGGCCCGCGCGCTGTACGCGGAAGCGATAGCCGTCGTTGACGAGCGCATCCTTGAGGCGCGCATAGAGAGGAATGCGCTTCATCGTGCGCTCCTCGTCGATCTTCAGATCCGCGAGCCCGACGAGCTCGAAGCGTGGTGCGCCCGGGCCAGGCACTACCCGCGCGCCTGGCCTTCCTTGCGCCCGGAGGCCGAGGCCGTGCCCCGGGGCGGGGCCTTCTTCTTCGCCTTGCCGCGCTGCAAAAGGTAGTCGTCGTGTGTGCCGTGGAAGTCGATGATGCCGTCCTCCTCGAACGCCCAGATGCGCGTCGCGAAGCTGTCGATGAGATCGCGATCGTGCGTCACGACGAACGCGGTGCCCTGGTACTTCGTGAGCGCGTCACCGAGCGCGACTATCGACTCCAGGTCGAGGTGGTTGGTCGGCTCGTCGAGGACGAGCACGTTGTCACCCTGCAACATGAGCCGAGCGAAGAGGAGCCGCACGGCCTCGCCGCCGGAGAGGTTCGTGGTGTTCTTCTTCCCCTCCTCGCCCTTGAACAGCATCTTGCCGAGCAGGCCGCGGATGTCCTGGAGGTGCGCACGCTCGTCGAAGGAATGAAGGTACTCGTCCACCGTCGTGCCGTGCGGGATCGCCGTGCCGTGATCCTGCGCGATGTAGCCGATGGAAACCTCGTGGCCCCAGGCGAGAGAGCCCGCGTCCGGTTCGAGCTCACCGACGAGCATTCGGCACATCGTGGTCTTCCCGACGCCGTTGCTGCCGATGATCGCGACCTTCTCCCCCTTGGTGACGAGCGGGCTGAAGTCCGTGCACACGTTGACGTCGGGCCACCTCTTGGCGAGGCGCTCGACGGTAAGCGTCTGCTTGCCCGACGGCTTCTTGACGATGATCTGGATGAACGGCCGCTCGATGTTGGAGCGCTTGAGGTCGGAGAGCGCGAGCTTCTCGATCTGCTTCTTGCGGCTCTGGACCTGCGAGGCGCGCGTGCCGGCACCGAAGCGCGCGACGAAGTCCTGGAGCTGCGAGATCTTCTTCTCGCGGTCGGCGTTCTCGGACTCGACGCGCCCGCGAACCTCGCTCTTCGCCATGATCATGTCGTCGTACGCGCCCGTGTAGACGATGATGGTGTTGTAGTCGATGTCCGCGACGTGCGTGCAGATCGCGTTGAGGAAGTGGCGATCGTGCGAGATGGTGACGAGCACGCCGTCGTACTTGCAGAGGAACTCCTCGAGCCAGTGGATGGAGTCGAGGTCGAGGTTGTTGGTGGGCTCGTCGAGGAGCAGCACCTCGGGCTTGCCGAACAGCGCCTGCGCGAGCAGCACGCGGAGCTTGAGGCCACCCGCGAGCTCGCGCATCGGCCCCTCGAGCTGCGTGGTCGGGATGCCGAGCCCGGCGAGCAGCGAACCCGCATCGGCCTCCGCCGAGTAGCCGTCTTCATCGGCGATGACGTACTCGAGCTCGCCGAGGCGGGTGCCTTCGACCTCGCCGATGTCGGGGCGCGCGAGGAGCTGCTCCTTCTCGGCCATCGCGGCCCACAGGCGCTTTGCACCCTGCATGACGACGTCGAGCACGCGCGTGTCCTCGTAGGCGAACTGGTCCTGCTTGAGCACGGAGGTCTTCTCGGGACGCGACACGTTGCCCGTGTCGGGGTCGAGATCGCCGGACAAGATCTTCATGAACGTGGACTTGCCCGCCCCGTTCGGGCCCGTGAGACCGTAGCGCTTGCCCGCCGTGAAGTTCACGACGACGTCCTCGAAGAGCTTCTTTGCCCCGTAGGACTTGGTGACGTTGGAGACGACGAGGTTGGCCATTTTCGCTCGCGTTGTACTCCTTCTCAGGGCGACATGCGCTTGGATTCGGCGCCGAGCTCCGCCAGAAGGAGCGCGCTCACCTCGGCGTGCGCCTCCTGCTGGACCCAGTGACCGACGCCAGCGAGGTGGGCAACGCGTACGTCCGTGGCGTACCGCTCGAGGCCCTCGGTGAAGCGCACGCCGAGCGCGCGGTCGTCGTCGCCCCAGATGCACAGCACCGGGCAGGTCACCCGGGGTAGCACCGGGATGCCGTACCAGAAGGCCGCCCGATACCAGTTGAGCATGCCCGTGGCCGCGCCGGGCTCGCGATGCGCTGCGCGGTAGTACGCGAGCGTCTCGCCGTCGAAGACCTCGCGCCTCGATGCGAGGCCGAGGAACGCGCGTGCGGCGAAGTCGTCGCGCCTCCCGACGTGCTCGGGCCACCACGGGAGCTGGAAGAAGAGCATGTACTTCGAGCGCCAGAGCTGCGCCGGGTCCGTGAGGAGCAACGTGCGCATGCGCTGCGGATGGGGACCGTTCATGACGACGAGGCGCTCGACGCGCGACGGGTGCAGCGCCGCGACGCTCCAGGCAACCACCGCGCCCCAGTCGTGGCCGACGAGGGTCGCGCGCGCGAGGCCCAGCGCATCGAGGAGGCCGATGACGTCGGCGACCAGTCGCTCAACCCGATACGCGGCAATCCCCCGCGGCTTGTCGGAGCGCACGTAGCCCCGCTGATCCGGAGCGACCGCGTGAAAGCCCGATTCTGCAAGCGCCCGCATCACGTGGCGCCACGAGTACGAGCTCTCGGGGAAGCCGTGCAGGAGCACGACGGGGGGCCCGGCGCCCTCCTCCCTCACCTCGAGGCGGACCTGGCCCACCTCGACGAAGCGGTTCACGAGTCGCGGATCTGTTTACCGAACGGAGCGAGCGCGAACAGTGCGAGCTTGAAGTGCTGCACGCCGAAAGGAATGCCGATGATCGTCACGCACAGCGCCGCGCCGAGCGCGACGTGACTGAGGAAGATCCAGACCCCGGCGAGGAGGAACCACAGCACGTTGAGCCCGAAGCTCAGCACCCCTGCCGAGCGGTCATCGACGAACGTCTTGCCGAACGGCACGAGGCCGAACGCCGCGATCTTGAAGCACTGCACCCCGGCCGGGATCCCGACGAGCGTGAGGCACAGCAACAGCCCGACGAGCACGTACTCGGCAGCGATGACGAACCCGCCCCCCAGGAAGATCCACAGGACGTTGAGCAGCAGCGACATGGTGTGAGAGTAACAGCCCGGTCCTTACTTCACCGTGTTGCAGGAAGACGCAACGCCGCCACCGCGCCACTGACCGGTCCACCCCGTGACGGATGCGCCGGACGTTGACTGTCGCAGGTACAGGCGCTCGATCTGCGAGCCGTCGCCCACGTTCACGTTGCAGTCGCACTGGGCCGTCTTCGTGCCGTCGACGAGGCAGACACGCCAGCGGCCTGCGTCGAGCTGCAGCGAGAAGTTGCCGTCTGCGTCCGTCGGGGTTGTCGGCGTGGTCTGATCGATGCTGCCGACCTGGGTGCTCGGCAACGCAGCCACGAGGAGCGACGGCAGCGCCGTCATACCGACCTGGTTGTCGACGCGCACGTAGCCGTAGATGCCTTGCGCCGGCGGCGTGGGACCCGGGAGGTTGCCGCAGGCCGGCAGGGCGAGCAGCGAGCTTAAAACGAGGACGCGCATGACCTGTAGCAAGCCAGCATCGCAGCCGGGAAGGAAGCCCGATCTTGCGGTCAGACGCGGGCCTTCTGCAGATCCTCGCTGCCGAGACGGTCCGCCGCGACCTTGACGTGCTCGATCATCCACCGGCGGGCGATGGCCATGTCCTTCGGCGCGTTGATGGATGCGCACCCCAGCACAGCCCCGTCGGGGCCGAGGTAAAATGCGCTGAACGAGCCACTGTCGACCGTACCGCGCAGGTGACGGTCGCCCTGCATCACGTCGCCGACGACCTGCACGCGCAGATCGCCCTGGTCCGACCAGAACCACGCTGGCGCCCCGTACGGCTCGTCCTCGCCGAGCAGGCTCCGCGCGACGTGCCCGGCGTGGTCCTGCGCATTGGACCACGTCTCGATGCGGGCGTGCCCGGCGCCGTGGGGTTGCGACGCGACATCACCCGCGGCAAAGATCTCCGGGATCGCGCTTGCACCCCGAGCGTCGACCCTGACCCCGAGCGTGTCGGTGATGCCGAGCCCTGCGAGCATCCCGGTGTTGGGCTCGACCCCGATGCCGACGAGGAGCTTGTCTGCGGGCAAGGAGGTACCGTCGGAGAGCGTGAGCGTGCCGGCGGAAAAGGAGCGGACCGTCACGCCATGGACGAAGCGCACGCCGCGGTCGATGTGGACCTGCTCGATGGCGGCGGATACGAGCTCGTCCACGCTGCGCGACATGAGGCGAGGCTCACGCTCGACGACGACCGGCTGGCCACCGCGCGCAGTGATGGCGGACGCGACCTCGAGCCCGATGACTCCCCCACCGATGATGACGACGCGCTGCTTCGCGTCGAGATGCGCGCGGAGCGCATCGGAGTCATGTGCCGTGCGGAGGTAGACCACCGCCTCTGGTGCGATACCTGCGAGCCGGCGCGGGCGCGTGCCGGTGGCGACGAGCAGGCGGTCGTACGGCAGCGTTGCGCCGCTCGCGAGCTGCACCGTGCGCTGCGCCGCGTCGACGCGCACGGCGGCGTCACCGAGGACGAGCTCGATGGCCTCGTCGTCGTACTCCTCGGCAGACCGGTGGTGACGGAGCGCCGGTGGCGCCTCCCGCAGCCGCTCCTTCGACAGCTGCGGTCGCTCGTAGGGCGGCTCGGCTTCGTCGCCGACGAGGATGATGCGGCCCTCGAAGTCACGCCGGCGCAGCTCGAACGCGGCCGCCGCACCCGCGTGACCGGCTCCCAGGATGACGACGTTCTCCACGCTCTCGCTCATTGAACGTCACACGTAGACGTCGGCTGCCGGGCCCGTCAACCCACGTGTGCGCAGCGTCGTGCCCTCGCAGTGATGCGCCTTGACGGCTGCGCCATGCGACGAGGTTCCTCGGTGCATGAAGACGACATGGGCGCTCGGCGGCCCCGTCGGCTCGCTGACGCGCAACTGCGATGGCGGCGCTGGGAGCGCGGCGATCCCCGGCAGCATCCTCGGTCTGCTGCCGTCCGGCACGGGCTACGAGCTGTCGGCTTCGACCGCGTCGGAGGCGAGCAGCAAGCACATCACTATCGGTGACTGGGCGCTCGCGCTGCCATCGCCACTTCCCTGAGCAGCCGGACGAGCGTGGCGGTAACTTCTCGGCGGTGGTCGTCGCCGGCGCGATCACCGAGACGATCACGCGCGTGGCGGAACTCCGGGAGGCGCTCGATCTGCTCCACGAGCTGCTTCGCAAGGCCCTGGATCTTCGACGCGCGATGGATGTCCACGCACTTCGACCTAGCATACTGCTCATGCGTTCAGATATAGCTATCCCATGTCCTCAACGCGTGAACAGCTCCTCGTCGAAGCCCGCGAACGAGGCCGTCGCTGGGGGCGCTACCGCTACGTCTCCTTCGGCGGCTTCGTGAAGCATGGCTTTCCGCCGATGATCGACCGCGTCACGCGCGAGGAAGCCCACAAGGCTGTCGCCGACATCCTGCCGCTCGATCCGCTCGGCGAGGCGCTGGTGCTCGCCTGCTACGAGGCTGCGCGAGACGAGTTCAACGCGCACGTGAAGGAGGGGAAGGCCGCCGCCAGGGGCGGGTGAGCCGCGCGGGCCACGAAGACCTGGGCGCAGGCGTCCGCCAGAAAGACAAAAGGCCCGGAACCTGCTGGCTCCGGGCCTTCCGCTTTGTGACCCCACCGGGACTTGAACCCGGGCATCCGACGTGAGAGGCCGGCGTCCTAACCACTAGACTATGGGGCCGTTACTGAGTGCCTTGCTGCGTTGCCAGTCGAATCATTGTCGGGGTTCGGGGACAAGGATTCGAACCTTGATAAGCAGAGTCAGAGTCTGCTGTCCTGCCATTGGACGATCCCCGAATGCCATCTCTTCGGAGACGGTTGCCCCTCGAGACGGCGACACTTATCTTCGGCGGGCGCCTCACTGTCAAGCGCTTTTGCAGCCGGGCTCCGGCAGCCCGGCTGCACCGAGCTGGGGTGAGCCGGTGTGATACGCTGTGCGTTCCGTGCACACGACCGTTTACCTCATACGCAACGCCGAGACCGCGTGGAACAAGGAGCGTCGACTCGCGGGTCGTCGGGAGCTTGGACTCTCCGACAAAGGGTTGGCTACCGCACATAACCTGGTGACGTTGTTCCACGGCATCCCGATCGACGAGGTCCTCACCTCCCCCCTGCCCCGTGCCGTCGAGACTGCAAAAATCCTCGCTGGTGCCCGTGGACTCGAGGTCGCGCGCGACCCGCGCCTCATCGACTGGCAAGCCGGGGACTGGGAGGGTCGGACGTACGAAGACATCATGAGAGATCCGCGCTACGCCGCACTGCTCGGCCAGCCGCCGTCCGACATCACGATGCCCGGTGGCGAGCGCCTGACCGACACGCGCCTGCGCCTCCAGTCGTCGGTCGATCAAGCGCTCTCCGACAACGAGCTCGGCTCCGACATCGTGCTCGTCTCGCATGCGGGGCCGCTCCGGCTCCTGCTCAGCTACTACCTGTCCGTCCCTCCGTGGGATCACGCGCGACTGCGGCTCGACCCCGGCTCCGTCACGGTCCTCACGGTCACTTCGCTCACCTCGCCCCCGACGCTGCGGACGATCAACTGCACCCGCCCGCTCCTTGACACCCTCGGGCTCGCGCGCTAGACGCCTTCCACAGCAGCGCCGTCCCGGCGCGTCGAGGAATGGCCATGCGATCCGTCCTGCGTTCCGCTCTCCTGTTCTCCTTCGCTCTTCCCCTCGCCGCCTGTGACGAGAAGAAGGAGACGCCGCCCACGCCTCAGGCTGCCGCCGTCGCACCGGCCATGCCCGCACCTGCGGCACCGACCGTGCCCGCCGCGAAGCCCGGCGATGGCGTCCTGAAGGGTACTGTCACGCTCACCGGCAAGCCGCCCGAGATGACCGATCTCAACCGAGGCGCCGACCCGTTCTGCGCCAAGGATCACATGAAGGATGAGGAGGTCGTCGTCGGCAAGGGCGGCGAGCTCGCCAATGTCATCGTGCGCGTCGTCGGTGCGCCCGCCATGGCGCCGCCGGATGGTGAGGTAGAGCTGAACCAGGACCAGTGCATGTACCGGCCGCGCGTGGTCACGCTCGTCGCCGGCCAGACGCTCAAGATCAAGAACAGCGACAAGACGCTGCACAACATCCACACGTACAAAGGCACGTCGACGATCTTCAACGTCGCTCAGGTGCCGAACACGCCGCCCATCGAGAAGAAGTTCACCGAGGCCGGCATGCTCATGAAGGTCAAATGCGACGTCCACCAGTGGATGATCGGCTACGCCTGGGTGCAGAACAACCCGCTCTTCGCCGTCACCGGAAAGGATGGGGCCTTCGAGGTCAAGGGCATCCCCGACGGCACGTGGGACGTCGAGGCGTGGCACGAGCGCTTCGGCATGCAACGCGGCAAGATCACCGTGGCCGGCTCGAAGCCCGTCGAGTGGAAGCCGGTCTTCTCGATTACTCCAGCGCCGTAAGGACGCACGACGATGTCGCTCTCGCGCTACGCCAGAGGCCTTCTCGGGCTCACATTCTGTCTGCTCGTCGTCGGTGGGCTGGTGCACAACACGCGCTCGTCGCTGGCGTGCCCCGACTGGCCGCTCTGCTTCGGCAGCGCGTTCCCGAAGATGGAAGGCGGCGTCCTCGTCGAGCACGGGCATCGACTCCTCGCCACGGCGGTGGGGCTCGGCACCATCGGGCTCCTCGTCGGGCTGCTCCTGCGCGCGCGCAGAACGGGTCACCGCGCGCTGGGGCGCCTCGGCATCGCGGCCCTCTGCCTCGTCGTTGCGCAGGGCGTGCTCGGCGGCCTCACCGTCATCTACCGGCTACCGACAATCGTCTCGACGCTGCACCTGGCCACGTCGATGCTGTTCTTCTCGCTGCTCATCTACATCGTGTTCCAGCTGCAGCCCACGACGCTCCGCCCGAGGCCGTCGCTGGGGCTGCCGCTCGAGCGCGCGTCGCTGCTCGGCGCGGCACTGGTGTACGCGCAGATGATCGTCGGCGCGCTCATGCGCCACCTCGGTGCGGGGCTCGCATGCACCGATTTGCCGCTGTGCAAGGAAGGGCTGTGGCCCGCTGGCGCGCACCCGAACGTGCTGCTCCATGCCTTCCACCGCCTGTTCGCCGTCGTGGTCTTCGCCGCCCTGTGCAGCATCGCCGTGGTCGCGTTCCGCACGACGCGTGACGCGGTCGCGCGGGCACTCGCCGTCACCGCGCTCGTGCTGGCGGTCGTGCAGGGCACCCTCGGCTGGCTCTCGGTCTCCTCTTTCCTCGACGCCGTGCCCGTCACCGCGCACCTCGGCGTCGCCGCGATCCTGCTCGCCGACATGGTCGTGCTGCAGCTGCACTCGCGTGGCGCTGCACGCTCCGCGGCAGAGGCCCCGTCGCGCGTGGTCCTCGGCCGCCTGCGCGAGGCGACGCCGTGAGCTCCGCGCCGGTGCCCGCCGCGCCCGCGCGTGCGCACCGCACCACGCTGTCCGACCTGGTCGCGCTCGGCAAGCCGAACGTCACCTTCCTGGTCATCGTCACGGCTTTCGGCGGCATGTGGCTCTCGCCGATGCCCTTGCACCTCGGCTACACGCTGTTCTCTTTGGTTGCCATCAACCTCGTCGTTTATGGCGCCAGCGCGCTGAACATGTACCTCGAGGTCGACACGGACGCGCTGATGACCCGCACGCAGAACCGACCCCTTCCGTCGGGGCGCATGGACCCCGAGGTCGCGCTGTGGATCGGCATCGGCACGTCGGTTCTCGCGGTCGCGCTATGCACGTTCTTCCTGAACCCACTCACGGGCCTGCTCGGGGCGCTGTCGCTCGTCATCTACGTGGCCGCGTACACCCCGTGGAAGCGCCGCTCGACCCTCGCGCTCATCATCGGCGCCATCCCCGGCGCCGCGCCACCGCTGATGGGCTGGACGGCAGCAACGGGGCGCATCGATCCGGGGGGGCTCACGCTCTTCTTCATCCTGTTCGTCTGGCAGATCCCTCACTTCCTCGCGATCTCGATCTTCCGCAAGGACGAGTACGTGCGCGCGGGCCTCAAGGTCGTTCCTGGCGTCCTCGGCGTAGCAGCCACGAAGGTGCGTATTGCGCTGTACGCCGCTCTCCTGGGAGTGACGACCCTGCCCGCCTACGCAACGGGGCTGTCGTCACGCGAGTATCTGTGGGTTGCCATCCCGCTATCGCTCGGCTTCCTCCTGCTCTCGGTCTCGGGTCTCCGCGTCGACTCCACGCCGGAGTCCGATCGCCTCTGGGCGCGACGCGTGTTCTTCGCGACTCTCTTCCACCTGCCCATCGTCATCGTCGCGCTCGCGATCTTCAGGCGCGTCTGATGTTGCGCTGGCTCGGCGTCGGCGCGTTCGTGCTGTTCGCCGCAGGTGCGACGGCGCTCACAGTCAATTCGCGTCGCATCGCGCTGCCGGTCTACGGCTCGATGCCCTCGTTCTCGCTCACGGACGATCACGGCGGGGCGGTCCGACGCGAGGACCTCCTCGGCAAGGTCAGCGTCGTCGACTTCGTGTTCACGAGCTGCTCATCCGCGTGCCCGCTCCTGTCCGCCGAGATGGGGCGCCTGCAGCACGACGTGGTGAGCGGCGGGCTCGCCAACCAGGTGCAGCTCCTGTCGGTGAGCGTCGACCCCGAACGCGACACACCCGAGAGGCTGCGCGAGTTCGCTGCGCGCTACGGTGCCGATCCGAGGACGTGGCGCTTCGTGCGCGGCGACGAGAGCACACTGCGCGCAGTCGTGGTCGACGCGATGAAGCAGGACATCTCGCGTGAGGTCGACAAGGGCGAGCGCGACGGCTTCACGATCCTCCACGGCACGCGGCTCGTGCTGGTCGATCGGGACGCACGCCTCCGGGGCTTCTACGACGCCAACGATCCGTCCTCGATGTTGCAGCTCCGCGAAGCCATCGGCGCGCTGAGCGCGGGCCACGTGTCCGTCGCCCGGTGAAGCTGACGGTGACCCTGCTGCTCGTCGCTGTGCCCGTGCTCGCCGGACCGCCGACCGGGGCGGCGAACGACTCGACGAGCGAGTGAGCCGCACCATCGGCGACGCTCTGTCCTCGCTGTGGCGGCTGGCCCGGCCCACACGACCGCGTGATCGTGGCCTCCCCTCTCGTCGCTCGTCGCACGGGTCACGGGCGTCACGGTGGACATCGCGATCGAGCCGCGCGAATGATGCTAGGCGGCCGTCGCCGATGCGCTCGCCGTCGCGCCGGATGACGGCGCTCGCCTTCTGGTGCTCGCGCGCCTCGTCGAGCGAGCGGCCCCGCGAGGCACGCGCCTGCAATTCCCGTCGCTGCCCCACGTCGTCGCGCCCGAGTCGTTCGTGCATCGCCCCCGCGGACAGCTCGAGGCAGCGCAGGCGCACCTCGTCGTCGGTAGCCGCGCGCTCTCAGCCCCGCTCACCGACGACCAGCTCGCGGGCTGGTCGCGCACGGATACGCCGCTCGAGACGTCGGCGACCGCTGCACCATGGCCATACAGCGGTGGCAGCGGACGCCTCGTGGTGGTCTGCGCTGGCAGACCGCGCGTGACGCCTGTGGGCCGCCCGAGGTGCTCGGGCCCGTGCTCGAGCGCGGTCGCGCACGAGTCGTTTTCGACGTCTCCAGCCCGCTCGGCTCGCGGCAGAGCTCGTCGGCCGGGCCATCGGGCTCGCCCTTCCCGACCCACAGCTCGCGCGGGCACGCGCGGCGCCGCCCGGCACGTGGTAGGACGCCGTGCCGGTCATGGTCGCCGCGGGAGTCGACCTTGGTAGCGCCACGCTCCTCATCGGGACGGGCAACTCGCACGGTCATCGGGCGGGTCCGCTGTCACGGTCGACGGCAGCGCTGTCTCCTTGCTCGATGTGCCGGAGGTGTCGCACGCTCGCTGCGCCAGCGCATCGAGCAGCGTCGACGGCGAGCCTTGCCTTCGCCCCGGTTCTCGCGGCATCCTGGCGCCTCGTAGCGCGACTGTCCGGAGATCGAGAGGAATCGGTGGAGTTCACATTCTTCGCGGCCACCGACATCGGCCGGCAACGCAAGCAGAACGAGGACAACTTCCTCGTGGACCCGGCGTTGAATCTCTGTGTCGTCGCCGACGGGATGGGCGGCCACGCGGCCGGCGAGGTCGCATCGCAGATCGCGGTTCACGAGGTGTCGCGCGTCGCCCGCGAGTCCACCGACCTCATCAAACGCTACGGCCGCGAGCACAGTCCCGAGGATCGCGCCGAGATCCTCGTTGCCATGGAGCACGCGATCCAGAGCGCGTGCTCGAGCATCTTCCACCGCGGACAGTCGGAGCCCGACAAGCGCGGCATGGGCACGACCACGAGCGCGCTACTCCTCGCCGGTGATCGCGGCTTCATCGCGCACGTCGGGGACAGCCGCATCTACCTCATCCGCCAGGGCCAGCTCCACCAGCTCACGGAAGATCACTCGCTCATCAACGAGCTCGTGCGCCGCGGCAAGATCCAGCGCGACCAGGTCGACGGGTCACCCTACGCGAAGTACAAGAATGCCGTCACGCGTGCCGTCGGTGCGTACGAGAGCGTCGAGGTGGACACCATCGACTTCGAGGTACTGTCCGGCGATCAGTTCCTGCTCTGCTCCGACGGTCTGCATG
>JAYTLP010000472.1:0-10579 GCA_043729375.1 Myxococcales bacterium | reverse complement strand
GTGACACCAACCTGTGCGGGTTCGGGCACCCGGTCGGCGGCCCACTGGTAGTCGCAGCGCTCGGGCAGTACGCGAGGCTGCTCGCCACGCGCTTCGGCGACGTGATCGACGAGTGGGGCTCGCTCAACGAGCCCGTGAACTACCTGCTCGCGTCGCACGGCACGGGGCTCTTTCCGCCGGGCAAGGCGCAGCTCCTGCACATCACCACGGAGTTCATCCCCGTGGTGCGCGACTTCCTGTCGGCGCACGCGGCCGTCTATCATGCCATCAAGGCCGCCGACACCATTGACGCCGATGGGGACGGCGTCGCGGCTGCCGTCGGCGTCCCGCTGTCGGTGGTCGAGTGGGCGCCCGCGCGTAACAACCAGCCGAGCACCGACCCCGCGGACCTCGCAGCGGTCGCGCGCGTCACGTGGGTCTATCACCACCTCGTCCCCGAGGCGCTGAGGCAGGGCAAGCTCGACACCGACCTCGACGGCGTGCCTGACGAGGACCACCCGGACTGGGCGAACACGCTCGACTGGCTCGGCGTGCAGTACTACTTCCGCGCGGGCGTCACCGCAGATCCCCCGGTCATCCCGGTGCTCGCGCTGTCCCCATGCTTCTCGCCGTTCGACTTCGGGGCGTGCCTGCCGCCGCTCGATCCCACGTTCTGCGTGCCGCAGCTCCATTACGAGTACGACCCGGCGGGCCTCTACCCGATCCTGAAGGACTTTGGCGAGCGCTGGCCGGACCTGCCGCTCGTCGTCACCGAGAGCGGCATCGCCACCGACGTCGGCGCGCGTCGCAGCGCCAACATCGTCCGTACGCTCGAGCAGATCGAGCGCGCACGCGCCGCGGGTGTCGACGTGCGCGGCTACTACCACTGGTCGCTCTACGACAACTTCGAGTGGGCGGACGGCTTCGACCCGCACTTCGGGCTCTACAGCGTCGACGACGCCACGTTCGCGCGCACGCCCACGAGCGCGGTCGACACCTACGCGGCCATCAGCGGCTCCCGTACGCTCGCGGCAACGCAGCGGTCACGGTTCGGCGGCGTGGGCGCGATGCCCGCCGAGCCCGGCGTCGCCACGAGCCCAGCGCTCTGCAACGCGGCGTCGCTCGGCAGGTAGTATCGAATGACACGGTCGGAATAAAAAACGGGCAGAGCCTGCGCCCCGCCCGTCGGTGCTGCGACGATCGCCTGCGCTACGGCGTCTTGTCTTCCACGTCCGCGCTCGAGCTCGCGCGGCCGGCCTTCGCCCCTGCACGCTGGAGGACCTCGAGCTGCTTGTCTGTCATGCGCGCCGGGCTGAGCTGCTGCTTGTCCCTGGCGACCGGCCCCATCGAGCCGTCGCGCGCCGTGCCCACGTCGTCGGCTCCGCCACCGGCCTCACCGCTCGAGATGCGCATCGACGTGGCGACGTTGAGGTGCGCCATCATGTCTGCCTTGCTCTTGAACTCCTGGTAGATGTCACCGACGTGGATGGTGTCACTGCCGAGCTTGTGACCGGACGACGAGCCGTTGACGATGTCCTTGCCGATGGTCGTGAGCGGCAACGCCTCCACGTCGCCTGCGGGCGCCGACTTCTTGCGCTGCGCGTCGCGCGCTTCCGCGACCGCCGGCGTGGTGAGCTCGTGCGTGCCGTTTGGCTGCAACACATCGACCTCGCTCGCGGGCGACTCGTGGCCGGCCGTGGCGCGCATCTGCGTCTGCGTGTTCATGTGCGCGGCCATGTCGGCAGCCGACTTGAACTCCCGCCCGATGTTGCCGGTGGTCATCGTGTCGCGACCGAAGGCGTGGCCCGACATCGCGTGGTCGGCGGCCATGACGTGCTCGCGACTGATGGAGTCGCGCAGCTGCTGCTGCCGCATGCTCCCGGATTCGCGGTCGCGATCCCAGGCGTCTGCGTGTGCCGTTGCCATGCCCATACCGAGAAGTGCCGCCGTCGCACAGATGAGTCGAACGCGTACCATCATGCTGAACCTCGCTTGTACCGAAGAGCCGGGCACGGACGAACTACCCGGGCGCGCCGACGAGCGCACGAGATCGACGATACGCTCGCGGTCGCGCTCGGCTAGTCTCGAAAAAAGTGAGACAGCGTTTCTCGAGCGGACCAGGTGCGATATGTAGGCTGCTCTGCGCTGCACTGGCCGTGCAGACAGCTGCGGGCTGCGGTAGCGACGATCCCCTCGCCGCCGTCCAGCGCTTCAACCGCGCAGCGGAGGCCGGCGCCCGCAGCGAGGTGTTCTCGCTGCTCGGACCCTCCACGCGTGCGCGCCTCGAGGCCGACGCCCGTCGCGCCGCCGATCTGTCGGGTCGACGCAACGTGCGTCCCGAGGAGCTGCTCGCCATCGGCTGGTCGCCGCGTCGCTTCCGCACGGTCCAGCTCCGCGTCGTCGCGCGTGCGGGAGATCACGCAGAAGTCGAGGCCGAGGGTGAGCACGGCGAGCGCGAGGTGCTCACGCTCGTCAAGGCCGGCGGCAGCTGGAAGATCGAGCTGCCATAGCCCGTCTCGGTGGAACCCGGGGTGCCGCCCCCCCAGGCGCGTGTGTGTTCGCGGCACCCTGCGCGTGGCCCGCTGCTCGCTCCTTGCCGTGTGCAGGAGCGTGCACATGCGAATCGAGTCGGTGGGGCTGTCACACGTCGGTCGGCGCAACAACAACGAGGACGCGTACTGCGTCGAGCCCGCGCTGGGGCTGTTCGCGGTCGCGGACGGGATGGGGGGCTACGAGGGGGGTGAGGTCGCGAGCAAGCTGGCGATCGACGCCATCACCGGATTCTTGCGCCGCAATGCGGGCGACGACGACGTCACCTGGCCGTTCGGGCTCGACGCGTCGCTGAGCATCGACGAGAACCTCGCGCTCGTCGCGTCGCGGATTGCGCATCACGAAGTGCAGCGCAAGAAGGTCGGTGTGCTCGCCCAGATGGGCTCCACCCTGGCGACGCTGCTCGTGAAGCACGATCATGTCGTGCTCGCGCACATCGGAGACAGCCGCATCTACCGGATGCGCGATGGCGTGCTCGAGCAGCTCACGGTCGACCACTCGATGTACGAGGAGATGCGGCGTCACCATGGCCGCGACGTGCCGCCGAAGGCGGAGACCGCGTACGGCCATATGATCACGCGCGCACTCGGGATGGACGGCGATCCGCGCGCCGACGTGCGCCGCGAGGCTTTGCGCTGCGGCGACACGTTCCTGCTCTGCACCGACGGGCTCACGGAGGCGATGACCGACGACGACCTCGCGCTCGCGCTGTGCTCGGCAGATCTGGACGGGACCTGTCGAGGACTCGTCGAGGATGCCTACGAGCGCGGCGGCCGAGACAACATCACCGCGGTGCTCGCACGCGCGGTGCACTGACGCTACTCGCTGTCGTCGTCGGGGGCGCCCTTCACGAGGCCCTGCCTGCGCAGCAGCGAGCGCAGGTGCTTGCGATCGAGCCCGACCTCGCGCGCCAGCGACGAGAGGTTTCCTTCGTGCCGCGCGAACGCGTCGCGCAGGTACCGGAACTCGAACGCATCGAGCAACGCCGCCTTTGCCTCCGCGTACGACAGATCGCTGCGAACCGCGAGCGGCTCTGCGGTGGCGCGCACGGTGACGTGGAGGCGCAGCGCTTCGAACGAGCGCGCCGTCGGCGACAGCGCGATGGCGCGCTCGAGGACGTTGCGCAGCTCGCGGACGTTGCCTGGCCACTCGTGCGCGAGGAGCTGGTCGAAGCCCGGTCCCGCGACGCCACCCGCAAGGAGCCCGCGGTGACGCAGGAGCTCGACGACGAGCGGCCTCAGGTCCTCACGACGATCGCGAAGCGGCGGAAGCTGCACGCGTACGACCGAGAGGCGATAAAAGAGGTCGGCGCGGAAGTGGCCCTCGGCCACGGCCTGCTCGAGATCGAAGCGAGACGCGGCGACGACGCGCACGTCGAGCGCCCGCTCCTTGTCGGAGCCGACGGGCCGCACGCTGCGCGTCTCCAGCACGCGCAGCAGGCGTGCCTGCACGGCAGCGGGAACGGCGCCCAGCTCGTCGAGGAACAGCGTGCCCTTGTCGGCACGCGCGAACGCACCTTCGCGCGTGTGCGCCGCGCCGGTGAACGCGCCGCGCACGTGGCCGAAGAGCTCGCTCTCGAGCAACGACTCGGGCAGTGCGCCACAGTCGATGGCCACGAACGGACCACGTCGCCGTGCGCCCTGGTCGTGCAGCCCGCGGGCCACGAGCTCTTTGCCGGTGCCGGTCTCACCCTCGACGAGCACGGTGGCGTCCGACTGTGCGACGAGCTCGAGCACGCCGAACAGCTCGCGCATGACGAGGCTCTCGGCCACCAGGTCTCCGAAACGGCGCGACTGGCTAGGCGGTACCGACAGGGGCTCGGGCCGCGGCTGGATCCCGAGAAAGCTGTGGCCGAGCTTCAGCGTGGCACCGACGGGCACACGCGCCTCCGTGACGAGCGAGCCCTGGTAGAGCGTGCCGTTCGTCGACCCGAGGTCGCGCAGGAGGAAATGGCCGCCGTCGGGACGCAGCTCGAGGTGCTTGCCCGAGACGCGGTCATCGTCGAGCACGAGGTGGCAGCTTGGGTCGCTGCCCACGAGGACCGTGCCTTCGAGTGTCACCGCGCGGCCGGCATTTTTGCCCTCTTTCACGACGAGCTGGCACGCCGATGGCCTCGGGCCACCAGGCAGCGCTTCGGAGTGAACGGTCGCGACCTCGGTCACTCGTCGTATTGTATGCCGTCGTGACCCGCATCGGGCCCTATCGCATCGTGAAGCTGCTCGGCCGCGGTGGCATGGCGGAGGTGTCGCTCGGCATCGCCGTCGGCGCGAGTGGCTTCGAGAAGCAGGTCGCGCTCAAGCAGCTCCGACCCGAGCTGCGTGGTGACGCCACGCTCGAGCGCCTGCTCATCGAGGAGGCACGCCTCGGCGCGCGCCTGTCGCACCGCAACCTCGTCCAGGTGCACGACCTCGGCGTGGAGGCGGGCATATATTTCGTCCGCATGGACTACGTGGACGGCGGCGACGTTGCGACGCGCCTGCGCGCAGGAACGCCACCCGTCGGCATCGCGCTTCATCTCGTCGGAGAGGTGCTGGCTGCGCTCGCCTATCTGCACGCGGCCGTCGGTGCCGATGGTCGTCCGCTCGGCCTCCTGCACCGCGACGTGAGCCCGAGCAACCTCCTCGTCTCGCGCGCGGGCGACGTGAAGCTCACCGATCTCGGGCTCGCCAAGGCCACGCTGCTGCGAGATCAGACCCGCGCGAACGTGCGCAAGGGGACGTATGCGTACATGTCTCCCGAGCAGGTCGCAGGCGCCCCGCTCGGACCGGCGAGCGATCTGTTCTCCGCCGGCGTGCTGCTGCACGAGCTGGTCAGCGGCGTGCGGCCGTTCGATGGCGACTCCCCGCACGCAACGATGCAGAAGATCGTGCAGGGCGAGCCCACGTGGCACCCGTCCGTCCCCGACGACCTGCGCGCCGTGCTGGCGACCTGCTTCGAAAAATCTCCGCGGCACCGGATCGGCGACGCGGATGCGTTGCGAAAGAAGATCGGCGCGCTGCAGACTCAGCGCGCCGACTCGGTGGATCTGGTGAGGTGGTTCTTCTGACGCGCTAAGGCTTGGTGCTGAACCAGTCCGCGCTGTCGGTCACCTGCTGCTCGAGGAACGTGGCGAGCGCCGTCATCTTGCTGGTGTACGTGGCGTTCTTGTAATCGCCCAGCATCGTGTGCGTCTCGCCGGAGATGAAGAAATATCTGAAGTTGGTCAGACCGTCGAGGCGGTCGGCTTCGAGCTTGAGCAGCGACGCCTGGAAGTCGGTGGGGTCGAGCAGGTAGAAGTCGCGGATCGTCTTGTCCTGGAGGGACGAGAGGAGCGAGAGACGATCGTTCGGGAAGCGCTTCGAGATGTTCGGCAGCACGAAGCTGAAGTCGTTCACGCACTCGGGGCAGCCGACCTGAAACCAGTTGATGAGGTGCCACGACGTGATCCACTTCGACAGGAGGGCCGAGCTGGACGTCTCCTCGAGCGGGGGGCCGCTGTCGTCGACGAGGTAGGCCTTGGCGGACGGCCAGTGATTGCGCGCGTCGGCGAAGTTGATGAGCGCGCCGTAGCCGCCGGCGCTCACACCGGAGACAACGACCTGCGTCGCGGTGGGCCACGTCGCGGCGACACGATCGAGGTCGCGCAGCGCGTTGATATGGCCATTGTGATGGAACTCCTGCGACATCGTGCCCGACGTGTACGTTGCCGTGTTGATGCCGCCGTGGAGGTCACCCGTGCAGTACGGGACGTAGACGTAGGTCCACGTGGCGAACGGGTTGTTCGCGACCGTGCGGTCGAGCTCGGAGCCCGTGAACTGGGTCGCGCGCGCGCCGAACTCCGCCGAGCCGAACGACCCCACCGTCGCGGTCTTGAGCTGGAAGCACGTGCCGTAGTCCCCGCAGGCCCCGCCGCCTTCGAAGTAGAAGAGGATCTTGTCCTTGGTGGTGCCGGGATTGACGCCGATCCCGGTCGGCGTGCCGTCGTTGCAGACCGCGCCGGCGACCTCGACCCACTTCCACGTACCGTCGGAGGCGACGATCGGTGCGGCAGCTGCGTCGCCCATGGGCGACAGGTCGGCCACATCGAGTGAGCCGTGGTGGGTGGGGGACAGGTCGTCGGCGACGGCGCTGTCGCCTCCACCTTGATCGACACCGAGGTCCTGGTGCTTGCCGCCGCCGCCGCAGCCGACGAGCGGAATCGCGGCGAGCGCGAGCACAGTTGCGAAGCGAAGCGAGGTCCTGGTCATTCGTCCCGTCCTTTTCTACTGCCCACGAGCACAGGGTAGCGCGTCGTCGTGGTCAGGGCGCAAGGCTCTTCCACGCGGCGTCATCGCCGATTTGCTGCGCGATGAACGTGGTGAGCGTGGTGCTACCACTCTTGTAGCGGTCCGGATCGCCCAGCATCGTGTGCGTGGGACCCGGGATGTAGAACGACCTGAAGTTGCCGTTCGGCGCGATGCGATCGGTGGCGAGCTGCGTGATGGCCAGCGAGAACTCGGACCCATCCAGGATGTAGAACTCCCCGATGGTGCCGTCCTCCTCGGACTCGAGGAGCGACATGCGATCGTCCGGGTAGCGCTGCGCAACGTTGGGGATGAGCTGGCTCACGTCGTCGATGCACGCGACACACAGGCCCTCCGTCCAGTCGAGCAGCCCCCACGTGAGGTACCACTCGGTGAGCAGAAGGTTCCTGTGCGCGTTCTCGAGCGGCGGGCCGCTGTCGTCGATGAGGTACGACCGCGTGCTCGCAGCGGGCCAGCGCAGGCGCGCGTCGCCGTAGTTGATGAGGGCGCCGTAGCCACCCGCCGACGAGCCGCTCACCACGAGCTTGTCGAGCGACGGCCACGTCGTGGCCAACCGATCGAGATCGCGCAGGACGTTGATGTGGCCCATGTGGTGGTGGACCGAGCAGGGCACCGAGCAGATGGTTCATCTTCATTCTCGGATGGCGCGGAGGTGGAGCAGCGGCGCGTCGCCGGGCGACCGGTCCCGCACGTCGACGACCGTGTCGATCACCCACGAGCACTCCTCGTCGGGGAGATCGAGCGTGATGATGCGCTGCTGCGCCTCGTAGAGCGACGGCTCGAGCTCGCGCAGCAGCGTGTGCCGTGGCGTGCGCGCCGCCGGCTGGAACGAGATGGCGCCATGTCCGGCGAGCAGCGGCGCAAGTGCTGCCTCGAGTGACTCGGCGGTCCACGCTGGCGTGCCCAGCATTGCGTCCTCGTCACGCGTGGCGAGCGCGGCCAGCGCCTCGTCCCACTGCTTGCGCGCCAGCGCGCCGAGGAAGCGCTGCAGCTCGCCGCGCACGCGCGCGCGCACCCGCCTCGCATCCCATGGCGGCTCGGTGGACACGACGGCGCGCAGGCCCTCCCCCGTCGGCAGGCGACGGCCTTCCCACTCGTCGAGCAGGCTCGAGTCCACCGAGCGCACCTCGAGGCGGAGCTGCTCGATGAGCGCCCACAGCTCGTCGGAGCGCGCGTCGATCGGGACGCTCTTCTGCAGCGTGCGCAGCGCATCGGTGAGGTAGCGCAGCAGCACGCCCTCGGAGCGCTGGAGGCTGTAGTGCCGCACGTACTCGGGGAACGACGCGAACCGCTCGAGAAAGTCGCGCGCCACGCTCTTCGGCCGGATCGCGGTGGTGCCGACCCACGGGTGCGCCGCGGCAAACCGATCGAACGCCTCGTAGATGAAGTCGGCGAGCGGCTTGTCGTGCTCGACCTTCTCGAGCGCCTCCATGCGCTCCGCGTACTCCATGCCCTCGGCCTTCAGCCTGGCGATGACCTCGCCCTTCTTCTGGTCCACCTGCGCGTACAGCACCGCCTGGGGGTTCTCGAGGATGGACTCGACGAGCGAGAGCACGTCGAGCGCGTACGACGGCGCGTCGCGGCCGCCCTCGGGCGTGCGCACCAGCTCGAGCTCGGCGAGGATGTGCACCAGGAACAGCGACAGGGTGTGGTGGAGTGAGAAGTCCCGCTGCAGCTCGGTGGCGATAGCGATCGTCGAGCCGCGACGCGGTGCCGCGCGCCGCGTGAGCACGATGAGGTTTGCATGTCGAAGCCCGCGGAAGAGCTGCGCCGCCTTCTTCACGAGCTGCTTCTTGTGAATGTCGCTGCCGTGCGAGCGCGTGACGAGCGCGAGCAGGCGGTCGTACCCCCCGAGCGGGTTCGCCAGCACGTCGAGGACCATGCCGTACGTCACGTCGAAGCGGGACTCCAGCTGCTCCGGCGTCTTGTCGCGCAGTCGCTCGAAGATCTGTCGATCCCACGGCACGTAGCCCTTCTGCGGGGGCTTTTGCATCACGACCTTCTTGCCCTGCGACTTCTTCTGCGCAAGGCGGAGATTCTCGACGATGTGGGCCGGCGCCTGCGCGACGACGAGACCGCGGTCGTCGAAGCCCTTGCGGCCTGCGCGCCCTGCGATCTGGTGGAAGTCGCGCACGCCGAGAATGGCCGTCTTCTCGCCGTCGTACTTGCAGAGCTGCGTGAACAGCACCGTGCGTAGCGGGATGTTGATGCCCATGCCGAGCGTGTCGGTGCCGGAGATGACCTTGAGCAGCCCGCGCTGCGCCAGCTTCTCGACGAGGAGGCGGTACTTCGGGAGCAGGCCTGCGTGGTGTAGACCGATACCCGCAGCGAGGAAACGACGCATCTCCTTGCCGTACGGCGTGTCGAAGCGGAAGTCGGCGAGCTCCGCCTTCATCGCATCCTTTTCCGCCTTCGTGAGGAGGTCGACGCTGGTGAGGTTCTGCGCCTCCTCCGCGGCCGCGCGCTGGGTGAAGCTCACGAGGTAGACGGGCGCGTGGTGATCCTTCACGAGCCACGCGATGGTCTCGTGCAGTGGGGTCTCCGCGTAGTAGTACTCGAGCGGCACCGGCCGCACGCCCGAGCGCACCACGGCAACGTCCCGGCCGGAGAAGCTCTTGAGGCTCGTCTCGATCTTCGTGGTGTCGCCGAGCGTGGCGGACATGAGCAGGAACTGTGTGCGCGGCAGCGTGATGAGCGGGAGCTGCCACGCGACGCCACGCTCGCGATCGGCGTAGTAATGGAACTCGTCCATGACCACGCAGTCGGCGCGCAGCTCCGGGTTGCGCAGGGCCTGGTTGGCTAGGATCTCGGCGGTGCAGCAGAGGATGGGCGCCTCGGCATTGATGGTGGCGTCGCCGGTGAGCATGCCCACACGATCGGCGCCGAAGATCTGGCAGAGCTCGAAGAACTTCTCGTTCACGAGCGCCTTGATGGGGCACGTGTAGACCGAGATCTTGCCCGTCGACAGCGCGAAGAAGTGCAGCGCGTAGGCGACGAGCGACTTGCCCGAGCCCGTGGGGGTGGACAGGAGAACGTGCTTCTCGCCGAGCAGCTCGAGGATCGCCTCTTCCTGCGCGCCGTACAGCGAGAGACCCCGCTCACCGACCCACGCGACGAAGCGGTCGAGCAGGTCACCGGCCCCGGCACCGGTTGTATCGCCAGGTGAAGCAACGGAGAGGAGCGGCAAGGCGGACATCGACGGCGAGCATAGCGACGTTTCCCCGGTCGGCGCTACGATACATCGCACATGGAAGAGAACGTGCGCGCGCGCCTGTCTGCCATCTTCGGCACGAAGGGCTTCGACAAGACGATGGCGGGCCTCGAGCTCCTCGAGGCCGACGGCGGCCGATGCAAGCTCCGCATCACCGTCGACGAGGGCGTGCAGAACCTGTTCGGCAGCCTGCACGGGGGCGCCATCGCCACCATCGTCGACGACGCCGGGACGATGGCGATCATGAGCGGGGATCGCGACGGCCGCCCCGGTGTCACGACCGATCTCAACGTGACCTACGTGGCGGCGGCGAAGGCGGGTGAGGTGGTGCTCGTCGAGGCGAACGTGCTGAAGGCGGGTCGCACGATGGCGTTCGTGGCCGTGGACCTGAGGCGAGAGCGCGACGGTGCGCTCGTCGCCCAGGGCCGCATGACCAAGTTCCTGGCGACCTGACCGCTACTTCGTCGGGTTGCTGATGCGACCCATGAACACGACCGCGCCCGTGGCGTTGTCGCGGAGGAGGTAGAGGTACGGGTGGTCGAACGACAGCGAGAGC
>JAYTLP010000471.1:0-11121 GCA_043729375.1 Myxococcales bacterium | reverse complement strand
GTCGGTGCCGCCCTGATCGATGAGCACGATCGCGCCGGCCTGGTACGTGCGGTCACGCGAGGTGCCGATGGCGACGAGCTTGCCCGGTGCGGCCCACGTGGCGCGGAGATGCGAGTTGACCGCGGACTTGCCCTCGCGGCCGAAGCTCTCGCGCACGCCGGTGAGGTCCTGGTTCATCGTCACGAGGTCGCCCTCGTTCGTGTACCCGAGGTGCCGCCACTCGGTGGTGAGGATGCGACCGTCGGGCATGAGCGCCGGCGACACGCGGTGCGAGACGTTGCGCGGCCCGAGGATCGGGTCGGAGCCGTCGAGCGCCATCGAAGCGGCCTGGGCCGTCGTCGCGCGCTCGTATTCGTCGCGGAACTGCGGGACCTCGGCGCCCTCGACGTTCTTGTTGGTCGCGTAGTAGATGCGACCGCCGGGCAGGTAGATCGGATAGACCTCGTCGTTGGCGCCGTCGGTGATCTGGCACGGGCCCTGCGAGACGACGCCGGTGACCGCGTCACACGGGTTCGTGCCGTCTACGTTCACGCGGTAGACGTGGTAGTTCGCATCGCCGGGCGCCTTGGCCGAGAACACGACCTCGCGAGCGTCGAAGGACAGGTCCATCGAGTTGATGGAGGCATCGTCCCACGTGGTGAGTCTGGTCTTCACACCGCTCGCCGTGGGAGGCGTGAGCTTGTAGATGGTGCCGTGGGCGCCGCCGTTCGTGTAATCGAACACGTTGCCCGGCTCGACCGGGTCCTGGCTGATGTAGACGATGGACTCGACGCCCCCCAGCACGTTGGAGCTCCCGCCCCCGCACCCTGCGAGCGCCACCGCACCCAGTACCCACTTCAAGCGACTCGGCTTCATCATCAATCGGTCCCCCACGCATCTCTGACAAGGCAACTTCTGCGCCGGGTGGGCTCAGTCGTCCTTGCGAGGGGTTGCCGCCTCGGCAGCCGGAAGCTCGGGGGCCGCCACCCCCGGGTCCACGTTTCCCTGTGGGTCGGGGCCCTCGGGTAGGCGTTCCCCCTCCGTGTCGGGCCGGGTGTACTGCGCACGCTCACCGGGACGCGAGTAGTCGATCCAGAATGCGCTCTTGTCGTCGCGCGAGTCGAGGTGCACGAAGCCGGAGTTGGGGTAGAAGCCGACGCCGGTCCGCGGCAAGGTACGGGCGTAGTCACGCAGCGTCTCGTTCGTGATACCAACGACGCGGAAGTCGCACGCGAGGCCCTTCTTGTGCGGGCTCTTCGGGTTGCCCTTCTCCAGCGCGATGCGCGGCGCGCGATAGCCCGCGACCACCTCGAGGCGCGCGAAGTCGAAGTGCTTCGCCGTCGTGTACAGAAGGCGCGCGAGCCGCTCCGACATCGCGTGCACCTTCTGCGTATGGTGGCAGCGCAAAAAGCGCGCGAGACCCCGCATGGTCTGCTTGCCGAAGTCGCCGCTGCTCGACGGCCGCAGCTCGAGCGTCTCGTGCGAGTTGATCGACACCAGCTCGGCCGCTTGCCGCACGACGACCCGCTTTGCGCGCTTTGCCTTGTGCGCGGCAACGGGAATCGATGGCGGGTCGGCGGCCTGCACGCGCTCGTGCACGACGGGCTGCGGCGCGCGATGCGACGTCGTCGAGCGCGCCTGCCCGCCGGCATGCGCGGCCCAAGGCACGACGACCATCAGCGCTGTGAGGAGCCGTCGCACCACGCTCAGGATTTTCCCCTGGATGGCGCGTGTCAACTTTTACGCTGCACGTCGAGGCACGCTCGACCCATGGCGTTGCGCCTCGGCCGACCCGCGCGGCAGTTCGTGCTGCTCGCGAAGCACGCACACGTGGGGCTGTCCTGCGGCGCGGACCGGGCTCCTGATACCACCCCATCGGCTGCACGGCGCACCGGGTCACCAGCCGCCGCCCGCATCGAGTATAAGACCGCGCGATGAGCGAGCACGCGATCGCAGGCTTCCGGCAAGTCCCGCGGACGGGCGTCATCTACGTCACGAGCGAGGCGAGCAAGCTCGGCTATCGCTCCGGAGCAGCCGACTGGTGCAACCTCGGGCAGGGCCAGCCCGAGACGGGTCCGCTGCCCGGCTCGCCACAGCGTCGCCACGCGCTCGAGATCAGCCTCGACGATCAGGAGTACGCGCCCGTCGCCGGCGTGCTCGAGCTGCGCGAGGCCGTCGCCGAGCTCTACAACCGGCTGTACAGGCGCGACCGGGCGTCCAAGTACACGTGGGAGAACGTCTGCGTCTCCGGTGGGGGGCGCACGTCGCTGACGCGCGCGGTCGCGTCGCTGGGCGCGGTGAACCTCGGCCATTTCTTGCCCGACTACACGGCCTACGAGGAGCTGCTCGACATCTTCAAGGCGTTCACTGCCATCCCGATCCTCCTCGACGGCGCACGCGGCTACGCGTTCAGCGTGGACGATCTGCGCCACGAGATCGCCGGCCGTGGCCTCGGCGCGCTGCTGCTCTCGAACCCGTGCAACCCGACGGGCCGCCTCATCGACGGTGAGGAGCTGGACGGCTGGGTGCGCACCTGCCGCGAGCTCGAGTGCGCGCTCCTCGTCGACGAGTTCTACTCGCATTACATCTACGGCAGCGCCGAGCCGCGCCTCGCCTCGGCCGCACGATACGTGGACGACGTCGATCGTGACCCGGTCCTCGTGTTCGACGGGCTCACCAAGAACTGGCGCTACCCCGGCTGGCGCGTCACGTGGACGCTCGGCCCGAAGTCGGTGGTGGATGCGCTCGCGTCCGCGGGCTCGTTCCTCGACGGCGGCGGCTCGCGCCCGATGCAGCGCGCCGCAATCTCGCTGCTCGGCGAGGCCGACGTGCTCGCCGAGACGCGCGCGATCCAGTCCACCTTCGACAAGAAGCGCCGCCGCCTCGTCGAAGGCCTGCAGAAGCTCGGCGTGCGCTTCGACCGCGAGCCCGAGGCCACGTTCTACTGCTGGGGATCGGTGGCCGGCTTGCCCGCGTCCATCAACGACGGCATGAGCTTCTTCCGCGCGGCGCTCGCGGAGAAGGTCATCACCGTACCCGGCGAGTTCTTCGACGTGAACCCCGGCAAGCGCCGGGCGGGCAGTGCTCGCGCCTCCCGGTTCCGTCCCTACGTGCGCTTCTCGTTCGGCCCGAGCATGGACGTCGTCGAGGAAGCGCTCGAGCGCCTCTCGCGCGTGGTCAGCCGCGCCTCCCTCGACATCGCCAGCCGCGCCTGATATCCCCGACGACGGAAGCGCATCCGTAGCTGGTGCGCGGCTTCGTCTTCAAAACGAATGGGACGGCGCTCTGCGTCGTTCGGCGGGTTCGATCCCCGTGCGCTTCCGCTGAACCATGCCCCGCGCACGCGCGACTGCTCCGTGGCAGGTGGCCCTGGAATATCCGTTCAACGCCATGCTGATCCGCTTCGTCTGCGAGCCTGGTGGGCTCGGCATTTTCACGGCCGCGTACGGTCAGCAACGCGGCGATGTGCTCGGCGCCGAAAATCGGGACTTGCCCGACGAGCTGCTCGAGTGGCTCGAGCGCAACGTCGGAGTGCTTACCCGCTTCGTGCGCACCACGTCGAAGGCCCACTACCGCCGGGAGCACGCGGCGATCTCTCGGTACAAGGACGACTCGAAGCCGTGTATCGACCGAGGTCTCTCCCGCTCGAGTACGGCGACCAGGACGCCGGCATCGAGGTCGCGCCCGCCACGGACTGGGCCGCCTCCCGGAACTCGATCGTGCTGCCGGACGAGGCAAAGAGGCTCGGCGCGGTCGGCTGTGTAGATATGTGCATCTCGCTCGACGAGACCAACGCAGTCGTCGCCGAGATGCTGCGCTGGCATTTTTCGGCTGCTCGCGGTCGCGACCGGAGACCGAGGCCCTGTGTCCGGCGACTCGTCTCGATGGACTTCGCGATCGCGCCCGCCGGCACTGCCACGCTGCCCACCATCGACACGGCGGCGTGCAGGCGAACCGCACGTTGTCCGGGAGAAGCCGGGCGACTCGAGCTCGGCGGCGCAGTCTGGCTTTTCGTCACGCTCGACCATCGCGGCGCCGTGCAGAAGCATGGAGGTGACGAGGCCGCGATCCGCGCGCTCGCGACCACCTGCCACTTCAACCCTGCCATCGGCACCGATAACCAGCCGGGGCCATCCATCAGCGAGCGATACACCTTCTTCTTCGACCTACCGCCGCGTACTTTTTGCGACCGCCCATGCGAACGCTCCTCGTCACCCTTGCCCTGTCCCTCGCCTCTCTCGCGCACGCCGACGCGCCACCGGTCATCGACGACGTGGAAGGCGCTGCCGCGCACGGAGCGGGCCCTCACCATCGTGTCGGGCGGCGATGAGGTGGGCTCGCTGCGCGTCTCGGAGGCGGCGTGAGCGCGTACAACGGCGTCGTGTACATCGAAGGCGCCGGTGCCCGGCAAGCCAGCCGGCAAGAAGTAGAACGCCGCCGGGCTGCTACTCTGAGGCATGTGCGGCCGTTTCACGTTCCGGCACGACCTCGCCGGCATCTCCGACTGGCTCGACGACTGCGAAGGTGACGAGGTGCTCCCCGCTCGCTACAACATCGCGCCGACCGATCCGATCCAGATCGTGCGCATGGACGCCGACGGGCGCCGCCGCCTGCACCTCGCGCGCTGGGGCTACCTCACCGAAAACGCGAAGCCGGGTCCACCGCTCATCAATGCGCGCGGCGAGACCGTCGCCACGAAGTACCCGTTCAAGTTCTCGTTCGCCGGGCGTCGCTGCCTCGTGCCCATGTCGGGGTACTACGAGTGGAGGGCGGTCGCCGACGGCAAGCAGCCCTACTTCGTGCACCCCGCCGACGATCGACCGCTCGCCGCGGCAGGCGTCCATCACCGCGCACCGGACCCGAAGACGGGCGCGCTCGTGGACACGGTGGCCATCATCACGATTGCCGCGCGGCCCGAGCTGACCGCGCTGCACGAGCGCATGCCGGTCTTCGTTCCACCGGCGCAGCACGCGCGGTGGCTCGATCCCGCAACGCCCGTCGATGTCGCGCAGCAGCTCGTCCTGGCGCTGCCGGGGCTGGTGTTCGCCGCCGTGAGCCGGCGCGTGAACAGCGTGAAGAGCGACGGCCCCGACCTGCTCGATCCGCTCGCGCTGTGACTCTGGGCGGGCGGCTGCGCCTTGCGTTTGCGGCCGGGATGCAAGATGGTCCCGCCACCGAACCCCGGGGGTGCCTTCTGAAGCTCGTCGTCGTCGTGCTCACCGCTCTTTTACTATCGATCACCGCGGCCCCTGTCCTTGCGCAGGCGAAGGGCGCGCGGCAGCACTACGCAGCTGGCACCAAGCACTTCGATCTGGGCGAGTACCGTCTGGCGCTCGATGATTTCAAGGAGGCCTACCGGCTGAAGGAAGACCCGGTGTTCCTCTACAACATCGCGCAGTGTCATCGCCTCATCGGCGACGCGGAGAGCCGCGTCGAGGCGCTGCGCTTCTACAAGAGCTACCTCAACCGCGCGCCGAGCGCCCCGAACCGCGTCGAGGTGGAGGCCAAGATCGTGGCGCTGCAGCAGGCGATCGACGACCAGAAGGCCCGGGTCGCCGCCGCCGAGACGCCGCCGCCGCCGGCCGCGGTCGCATCCGCTCGTACGGAGGTGGCGCTGACCGCTGCGCCGGCTCCGAAGAAGCAACCCATCTACAAGAAGTGGTGGCTGTGGACCGCCGTCGGCGTCGTGGTCGTCGGGGTGGGCGTCGGGCTCGGCGTCGGCCTCGGTACGCGCTCGACCTCCTCTGCCAGCCCGTTCGGCGGGGTGACGTTTTGAGACGCGCGGCCCTGCTCTCCGCGCTGCTCCTCGCCGCGTGCTCGCATGGCGCCGGTGACCCGTGCGCGGGTGCCACCGATGCGTGCGTGACGCTCAGCGTGACGTCCTCCCAGATCCACGGTTCCGTCGACGCGCTTGCGCTCGTCGCGACGGGCGCCGTGACGGCGAACAAGACCACCACCGCCACGCACGGCGCGAGGCTCCCGTTCAAGGTCGCGCTGCACTTCGGCGCGGGTGAAAGCGGCATGGTGCACCTGGCCGTCACTGCAAGCGCGTCGAGCCTCCCGCTCGGCGAAGGAAGCACCGACTTCTCGGTCCCCGCCACCGGGCACACCACTGCCAGCGTCGATCTCGAGCCGCTCGGCGGCGACGGCGGCATGGGCGATCTCCCGCCCGGCGGAGATGCGGGGAGCGGCGACATGATGCCGGTGGACTGCGATCCCCACGGCCTCACCGCAACTGCCTGCGTGTGGCGCTGGCAGGCGCCGTACCCCGTCGGCGAAAACCTGCGCTCCGTGCACTCGTTCTCGGAAGGCGACATCTTCGCCCTCACCGAGTCGGGCGCCATCCTGCACTTCGACGGCACGACGTGGAGCCTGCTGCCGGCGCGCCCGACCCCGGGCTCCGGTGCGTTTGGCGCGCTCAAGCTGGTGGGCGGCACGCACGACCTGTACATCCTCGGCTTCAACTCCGGCATGGGTCAGCCGTCGGAGGTCTTCCACTCGCAGGACAAGGGCGCGTCGTGGGTCGAGGAGACGTTGCCAAGTCTGGCCGCCGCCAACTCCAACATAAGGGACATCGCAGTCGTCCCCGGGTCCACCGACGATATCGTCGTGGCCGTCGGCGGCTACGCGCACATCGTCACGCGCTCGAGCGCCGGCATGTGGACCGATGACCAGCTCACGTGCGTGGGCATGTCGGGGTGCTCCACCAACTTCCGCGCCGTGACGGCCAGCCTCCTCGACCAGGTCGCGTTCTACAGCGCGACGGGTGGCTACGTGGGTGCCGGGGTCATGTGGGCACCGCTGACCGGCCTGTCGGGCACGAGCTCCGTCAACGCGCTCTGCACGGGTCACGACTCCGGGGGCAACAACATCCGCTACTGGGGCGTCGGCTACAACGGCGTCATCGCGACGGCTTCGCAGTCCGCGCCGACGGTGTGGTCGCTGCAGTCGAACCCGACCTCGGCCATTCTCTACGGCTGCACCGCGACGGATCAAGACAAGGTCTGGGCGTACGGCGCGGACGGTACGCTCGTCGCGTCGACGAACGGCGGCTCCAGCTGGGCTGCGCAGTCCACGGGCACCACCGCTCTATTGCTCTCCGGCTCGCACGGCCCGGGCACCACACTCACGGTCGTGGGCGTGGGCGGTGTTATTTTGCAGGCCCTCGACGGCGCGAACACGTTCACGAACAAGCAGACGGGCGTCCGCGGGGGCTTCAACGCAATCTACGGTGTCGGTCCGCAGAACCTGTACGCGGTCGGCAACGACGGCGTGACCGCGCACACGACCGACGGCGTGAGCTGGACGGCTGTTGCCAAGACCGGGACGACCGAGCGCCTGGTCTCGACCTGGGGCTCGTCGGCCACCGACGTCTACGCCGTGGGCGCGAAAGGCACGCTCGTGCATACCACCGACGGCAGCACGTTTACCCGCTACGCCAACCCGGGCGCGGGCGGGATTCCTGCCACCGCGAATCTCTTCAGCATCGCGGGGCTCTCGGCGAACAACGTGCTCGTGGGCTCCGACCTGGGCCTCTACCGCTCCGTCGACGGCGGCAAGAGCTTCTCGCCGGTCGCCGTGAGCAACTTCATGGGCACCAACGTCTACACGATCTTCGCGCTTGGCGGCGACGTGTGGATCGGCGGTGACAGCGGACAGATCTATCACTCCACAGACGGTACGACGTGGAGCTCGCAGACTCTGGACAAAATCGGCGCGGGCCTGCGGGTGACCAGCATCACAGGGCGCGCCAGCGGCGAGCTGTTCGCCGCCAGCATGGATGATTCGTGGCTCGCGCGCTCCTTGAACAAGGGTGCGTCGTGGACGAACGGAGCCGTGACCAGCCTCGGCGGCTCCACGCTCTACCAGATCGCGCTGACGCCGAGCGGCAGCTCCCTCTACGCGCTGAGCAACGAGCTGCTCGTGTCGACCGACCATGGGATGAACTTCGTTCCGGTGAACACGGC
Source organism: Myxococcales bacterium (assembly GCA_043729375.1). Taxonomy (GTDB): domain Bacteria; phylum Myxococcota_A; class Polyangia; order Palsa-1104; family Palsa-1104; genus JBDTCO01. The sequence goes on along the minus strand of JAYTLP010000471.1, from coordinate 3,175 downwards.
GCCGGTCCCTGCAGAGCTCGGCGCGCTGTTCGTGGCGAGCGACTCGAACATCTACGGCGCGAGCGCCAACGGGCTCGTCCACTTCGGCAACTGACCCGCACGACCCCAGGATGCGCACCTTGGATGCAACTCGCTCGGACGGCCTCGTCTTCTTCGGCGCGACGGGGGATCTCGCCCACAAGCAGATATTCCCCGCGCTCCAGGCGCTCGTGAAGGCAGGCCGCCTCGACATGCCGATCGTCGCCGTCGGTCGCAAGGACATCGGCGTCGAGGCAATGGCAGCAAAGATGAAGGAGAGCCTCGACGAGGCCGGCGACGCCAGCCTGTTCGACCGGATGAAGCAGCAGTTCCGCTACGTCGCGGTCGACTACGACGATCCGAAGACCTTCGAGGGCATCGAGACCGCGCTCGGCGGCGCTCGGCGCCCGCTGAGCTACGTCGCGCTCCCGGCGGAGACTTTCGAGAAGGTGGCGAAGAACCTCGCGGCGGTCGGCCTCGCCGGCGGACGCCTCGCGCTGGAGAAGCCTTTCGGCCACGATCAGGCGTCGGCAAGGGCGCTGACGCACGCGCTGCATGCGTACTTCCCCGAGGACGCGATCTTCCGGCTCGATCACTTCCTCGGCAAGGAGCCCGTGGAGGGCATCGTCTACTTCCGCGCGGCCAACCCGTTCATCGAGTCCGCGCTCGATAGCGAGCACGTCGAGAGCATCCAGATCACGATGGCAGAGACCTTCGGCGCGAAGGGTCGCGCGAAGTTCTACGACTCGGTCGGTGCGATGCGCGACGTCGTGCAGAACCACATGCTCGAGCTCGTCGCGTGCCTCACCATGGACCTGCCAGCAGCGCCCGGCCACGCGGCGCTGCAGAAGGCGCGCAGCGAGCTTCTCGCACAGGTCCACACCTTGGCGAAGAAGGACATCGTACGCGGTCAAGCCCGCGGCTACCTCGACGAGGAAGGCGTGGAGAACGGTTCCACGACGGAGACCTTCGCCGCGGTGCGCCTCCACATCGACTCGCCGCGCTGGAACGGGGTGCCCATTTATATCCGCGCGGGGAAGTCGCTCGCCGTGACGGCCACCGAGGCTCTCGTCACGTGGAAGCCTGCGAAGCGCGCGGTCCTCGACGATGCGACGAAGCCGGCGCGCAACCACCTGCGCTTCCGCCTCGGCCCCGACACCGCGATCGCGATCGGCGCCAACGTGAAGAAGGGTGGCGAGGCGATGGCAGGCGAGGCCGTGGAGCTCGAGCTGCACCGCACGAACAAGGACACCCTGAGGCCGTACGAGCGGCTCATCGGTGATGCAATCGATGGCGACCAGACCCTGTTCGCGCGCCGGGACGCCGTCGAGCACTCGTGGCGTGTGGTCGACCCGGTCATCGGCAAACCTACGCCTCTGCACCTCTACGAGCCGGGCTCGTGGGGACCGGACGAAGCGCAGGCTCTGACGCCGCCCGGCGGCTGGTACGACCCGGCGCCGAGTTAGGCGTGGCCACCACCGGAGCCCGCGCGTGCCGGTCTTCGAGCTCGCTCGGCCGCCGAGTGGGCTCGCCGCAGGGGACCCTATCGGCGGGGACCTGATCGGCCGCGAGACCGAAACTCGGCGGCTCGGCGCTCAGCGACGATGCTGCCGCGCTGCTTCATACCCGACGACGGCGACCGCGGTCGACAGGTTCAGCGAGCGAAGGTGCGGGCTATGCTGCGGCACGGAGAACACATCCCCGTCGCGCCCGACCAGCGCTCGCCCGAGCCCCGTGCTTTCCTTGCCGAAGACGAGCACGCACGGGTCTTCGATCGCGACGTCCCAGAACGAGCGCACGGCGCCCGCGCTGAACAGGTAGCTGCGTCCGAGCCGTGCCGCCTCGAGCTCCGCAAGGTCCGCCCACCTGCGGACCGGCACGTGCTGCCAGTAGTCGAGTCCGGCGCGGCGCACGTGCTTGTCGTCGAGCGCATAACCGAGCTTGCCGACGAGGTGCAGCTCTGCGCCGAGCGCGAGCGCCGTGCGCCCCACGTTGCCCGTGTTCCAGGCGATCTCGGGCTCCACCAGGACGAGGTGGATCTTCGTGCGAGTGCTAGTGACCGCGGATGAGATAAATGATGAGTAGCACGGGCAGCGGGATGCCCATCAGCCACAGCAAAGCCCAGCCGATCTTGCCCGCCTGGCGGTTCACGAAGCGCACATCCGAGCGGTCGTAATCCGCGAGGCTGCGCTGATCGAGCTTCGCGACATCCGAGAGCTGCATGAGGTCGCTCTCGTCGATCTCGATGACGTCGTTCATCTCGATGAGGTCGTCGATGCGGAAGTTGGCGTTCTCAATCAACATGGCTTCTCCAGGCCGCTTCGTCGCGGCAGACGAGTTCACCTACAGCACCCTGCATGCCACCCCGGCCGGCCGGGCAGCGAGGCGTAACCGTTCGAAGTCGCTCGGGGCTCCATGCGCAGAGCGCCCCAGCGTCTCAAAATGCCTCGTCGCGGCCTTGCCGCAGCCCGAGATCGCCGGAGCGTCTGCTAGGCTGCAGCGACGATCGACGTGCCCATGCCGCCCCCGCCTTCTCGCAGTGCCTTCCGCCATCCATTCGAGGGTCCGGCGCTCCGTCGCCTCCTCATGCGCTGCGCGCGCAGCTTGCCACCTGCTGCGCAGCGGCTGGTGGTGCCGCCGGCCACGGGCATCTTCTACGCTGCGCTCCCCGAGGCCCGCGAAGCGATCAAGTCGAACCTCGAGCACGTGCTCGGCCCTGCCTCCGCATTCGAGCGCCACCGACGCGCCTATCTCCTGCTCATCTACTACGCGCAGTCCGTCACGTATCTTTACGCACTCCACAGCGGTGCTCCGCTCCCGGTCGATGTGCGCTTCGTGAACCGCGAGCGCATCGAGGCGTGTCTTGCGCAGGGCCGCGGCGTCATCACAACGACGGGCCACCTCGGCGCGTGGCAGCTGATGCCCTACCTGTTGCGCAGCCGCGACGGCGCGCGGGCCGTCACCATGGCGATGGCCGAGGAGCCGGACCGTCGCATCTCCGACTTCGAGCGCGAGGTGCGCAGCCAGCTCGACATCGTCTACACGACGGCGTCGCCGTTCGCGCTGCTCGACCTGCACAAGGTGCTGCGCAGCGGCCAGGTGGTCGGGATGCAGCTCGACCGCCAGGTGGGCGCGGGCCACATGCCACTCCCGTTCT
>JAYTLP010000470.1:0-7723 GCA_043729375.1 Myxococcales bacterium | reverse complement strand
CCCCCCCCCCCCCCCCCCCCTCGAAGGACCAGGTCGTCGCTCGCACAGTCCTCGCCACGCACGTGCGTGAGCAGCTCGTGCGGATAGCGCTCCCGGTCCATTTCGCCAGATTGTCAGGTTGACCGCACGCCGGATGAGTGGCGTAGTACGCGGCCCTGCGCGAAAAGCCAATCACCTGAGATTACTCGCATTCCACTCTTGCGGATGCGCGCGCGATCGAGAGCAGTACGCCGGTGCGAGCGGATCTCCCGTCGCTCACTCTGTCAGCCCGCTTTCATAAATCACCACCCATCCGAACAGCGAGCCTGCATGAACCGTTCGACCCGCCCGACCTCCGTCTTCGCCAGCCTCGCGCTCGTGACCTCTTTCCTCCTCGCGGTCGAAGGGCCCGCTCGAGCGGTGCTCGGGGTCGAGGACGATCGATCGAGCCTGCCGGAAGGCCCCGGCTCCGTGAACGGCTTCGCCGACAACGCGGAGGTGAGCGTCGCCACCGGCGCGATGACGTACTCGCTCCCGTTCGAGGTCCCGGACGGCTTCGCGGGTGCGACGCCGTCGATGTCTCTTTCGTACAGCTCGGGCGGTGGCAACGGGCCGTGGGGCATGGGCTGGAGCGTCGCGGTACCGTCGATCGAGCGCGGCACCGCGCTCGGCTTGCCCGGGTACACCACCGACGACGCGTTCTACGCCGACGGCAGTGATCAGCTCGTGCGCGTCGACGACACGGGCGCCACCTACTTCGAGTATCGCGCGCGCTTCGAGAACGGCTTCATTCGCTACCGGTGGCACAACCCGCTCGCCGCCGCAGCGCACGGCGACTACTGGACGGCGGAGCTGCCCGACGGCTCGATCCGCTACTTCGGGGCCGACTCGCAGGGCGCCATCGACACGCTCTCCCGCGAGCAGGGCGCTGCGGGGACGTTCAAGTACGAGCTCGTTGCCTCCGTCGACACGCTCGGCAACCGCGTCCACTACACCTGGCAGCAGCTCGTCGGCAGCAGCAACGCGAGCCGCGCGCTCGAGTCGGTTTCCCAGCCCATCCTCGCGTCCATCGAGTATGCGTTCCGCGCCGACGGCACGCCGCGCAACAAGGTGGTGTTCGGCTACGAGGAGCGCCCGGACGCGGTGAGCGATTGCAAGGCCGGCTTCTGCGCCTACCTCGAGCACCGCACCGTCGACGTGAGCGTCTTCACGGGCACGACGAAGATCCGCAGCTACCAGCTCGGCTACGACCCCACGCCGGTGGCCTCACCGCTCAGCCGCCTGCGCACGCGCAAGGTGACGGGCAAGGATGGCGGCGTCTACCCGGCCACCAACGCCTTCGACTACACGCAGGCGCTCGGCGTCGGCTGCACCGTGAACGACTGCGGCATGCCGTCCCTCGTCACGATGACGGGCGCGTCGCTCGGCGCAGACGTGAAGAACGGCCAGGTCACGCTTGTCGACATCAACGGCGATGCGCTGCCCGACGGCCTCTACACCGACGGCGCAGGCGTGCACCACTTCTTCCTCAACCAGATCTCGGGCGGAACGCAGAAGTTCGTCGCGGTCGACAGCAAGCTCGGCGGCATCTCGGGTTTCAAGCTCGGCGGCGCGGGCCACACGCAGCTCCTCGACCTCGACGGCGACGGGTTCGTGGACCTCGTCGACCTCACACAGAACAAGCTCCTGCGCAACCACGGCACGGGAGACTGGACCGCCATCGAGAACGTCACCATCGGGGCTGGCAACACCCAGGTGGCCAGCCAGCAGATCTCGAGCGCCGAGAGCTCCGACGGCGTCTACAACGACGACGACGTGATGCCCGGCTACATGCGCTTCCTCGACGTCGACAACGACAAGCGCCCCGACATCCTCCAGGCCGTCACCGGCAGCGCGCCGCTCTACTACCGCAACCTCGGCGCCGGCGGGTTCGCCACCGGCGTCGCGCTCGCGCCGATCGCACCCGGCAACAGCTTCGGTTTCGACAACAACGGCACGCAGCTCGCCGACATGAACGGCGATGGCCTTCCCGACGCCGCGTGGGTCATCGCGGGTAGCCCCGGTCACTTCACGTACGTGCTCAACCTCGGCAACGGAGCCTTCTCCGCGACGCAGATCAACATCACACTGCCCGCGGCCATCAACGCCGCAGACACGAATCGCCTCTACTTCGAGGACCTCAACGGCGACGACCTCAACGACGTGGTGCTCATCACGGGCGGCACGCTGCACTACGCGCTCAACGTGAACGGCACGCAGTTCGGCGACTGGAAGACGATCTCGGCCGTCGGCGCCACGGCGCTGCCGGACTCGACGCAGACGCCACTGTTTGCCGACATGAACGGCAACGGCTCGACCGACGTGGTGTGGTTCTCGGCGAGCGGAGTCGTCACGTACCTCGAGCTGTTCCCGCAGCGGCCGTTCTTGCTCAGCCGCATCGAGAACGGGCTCGGCAAGATCGTCGACGTCACGTACACGACCTCGGTGCTCGAACAGGCCCAGGCCACGACGCCGTGGGCGTATCGCCTCCTTCACCCCAACACGATGGTGTCGACGCTCGACGACTGGGACGCGCAATCCAACCTGCACGACGTCACGCGCTACCACTACGCCAGCGCGTTCTACAGCGGCACGGATCACCAGTTCCGCGGCTTCCAGACCGTGCAGACCGAGACGGTCGGCGACCCGACGCAGGAGGACGGGCTCGCCGTGCACACCTACGACCTGGGCGTCACGGACGACTACCACCACGGGCTCCTCCAGTCGTCGACGGAGTCGAGCGGCAGTCGCGAGCTCGTGTCCACCACCAACACGTTTGCCGACTGCCCGGTCGCCGGCGTCCCGTCTTCGGGGCTCGCCTTCCCCGTGCGCCACGTGTGCAAGACATCGACGGAGACCATCAAGAAGGAAGGCGCCGCGAGCACCGACTGGGCAACCGTCCACATGGACTACGCGCACGACGGCTACGGCCAGACCACCCTCGCGACCAACCTCGGCGTCACCAAGCTCGGCGGTGGCGCGTGCGGTTCGTGCGGCGCGAGCGGCGACTACGGCGCAGCCTGCGGCCCGAGCTGCACGGGCGACGAGGCGTACGTGGAGACCACGTTTGCGCAGCCCGGTAGCGCGATGGGTCGCTGGATGCTCGGCAAGCCCGTGAGCGTGCGTACCTACGCCGACGCGAGCAGCGCCGTGTACGGCGAGACGCTCTACTATTACGACGGCAATCCGTTCGAGGGGCTCCCGGCCGGGCAGGTCGACAAGGGCCTCGTCACGCGGGAGCAGGTGCTCGAGGAGGCGGGCTCGTACATCACGGCGGCGCGCAGCCGCTACGACGCGCACGGCAACCTCATCGAGGAGATCTCGGCGCTCGGCGCGCCCGACGCCTCGTCGCACCGCACGCTGTGGGTTCACGACGCAGATGGGCTCGAGCTCGTCCGCGAGGTGGTGCTCCTCGACGGCGCTAACGGCCCGTATCACCTGTGGCGCGACTACTCGTACGACCCGTCCTTCCTCCAGACGGCGACCATGTCCAGCTGGTACGTGGCAACCGGTGGGAGCGTGGCCAACGGCGTCCTCACCGGCGGGACGGCCGAGGGCGCGATCTTCACGACGGGGTACACGTACGACCAGTTCGGCCGGCAGACCTCGATCATCGAGCCGGGGGACGACCCGTCGACGCCGGGCGAGGCGTTCACGTACCAGGTCGGCTCGCCCGTCAGCGTGATGACCGCGACCGGACGGTCGAAGCGCAACGGCACGCCCGACGCGCAGACGATCCAGTGCTTCGACGGACACTCGCGGCTCTACCAGGAACGGACCAAGCTCGACGACACGCACTACACGGTCACGGGCTACACCGTCTTCAACGTCCGCAAGGAGCCCGTCCGCGTGTACGAGCCGTACACCTCGACGAGTGCCGCCTGCGACACCGCCGAGCCCGCCAACGTGCCGATGGTCACCTACCTGCGCGACTCCGCGGCGCGCCCGCTCGCGACGACGCGATCGGATGCGAGTGTGTACGGCGCCGACTCGGTGCTGCGCCACCAGTACCTGCCGCTCGCGCGCGTCGACCTCGACGCGGAGGACACCGACGCCGCAAGCCCCCACGCGAACACGCCGACGGTGCGCCGCTTCGACGGCCTCGGTCGCCTCGTGGCGGTCGAGCGCCACCTCAAGGCCGGCGACGCGGGGGTCACGCACCGCATCGTGTACGACGCGCTCGGCAACTTCCGCGGCTACTTGGACCCGGAGGGCAACCGCCGCACACAGGACTACGACCGCATGGGCAGCGTGCTGCGCATCCAGGACCCGATCCGCGGAGCCCGCGTGCTCGCGTACGACGACGATCGCAATGTCGTCTCGGAGACCGACGGGCGCGGCATCAAGACCAGCTACGCGTACGACGGCCTCGACCGCGTCAGCGCCATCTGGAAGGACGGCGACGAGGTCGGGACGCGCGTCGAGTACACGCACGACCGTCCGGGTGCCTGCCCCGCGGCCCAGTGCAGCAACGTCGGTGCGCGGCTCGTTGGTGCGAGCTATCCGCTCGACGGCGGTGAGCACGGCCAGGACTACCTCGGCTACGACGACCGCGGCAACCAGACGCGCCTTCGCCGCAGCTTCCACGGGCACGACTTCGACTTCGCGTACGCCTACGACGATCTACGCCGCCGCACCGGCACGACGTACCCGAACGGCAAGACGCTGCCGTATTCGCTCGACGGCGCGGGCCGTGTCACGAAGATCGACACCTACCTCAAGAGCCTGTCGTACGACGACCGCGGCGATGCCAAGACGATGGTCTACGGCAACGGCGTCACCACGACCTACGAGCACGACGCACTCCGCCAGCTCCACCACGTCACGGTCACCGACGCCACCAACCAGGCCATCGTCGACCTCGTGACCGATCGCGACCGCGAGGGCCACATCGTCAAGGTGACGGACAACGTCACGACGGCGGGCGTTCCGTCGCACGCGATGGAGCTCACCTACGACTCGCTGTACCGGGTCGCCACGGCAACGCTCGACAAGGACCGCGCCGACCTCCGCGAGGATCTCACCTTCACGCACAGCCCGGCAGGCAACCTCACGTCGAAGGTCTCGTCGCTGGCGGACAAGTCCGCGGCGCACGTCGGCGCGTACACGTACGACGCGACGAACACGCACAAGCTGATGACGGCAGGCCACTACACCCTCGGCTACGACGCGGCCGGTAACACAACGTCACACACCGACGGTGAGCAGCTCTCGTGGGATCACCGTGGGCGACTCACCGACATCGCGCACGGGGGCGAGACCACCGCGCACTTCGAGTACGGTGCGAGCGACGTGCGCGTCTCCAAGCGGGAGAACGGCAGCACCACGCTGTACGTCACGCCGGATTACGAGGTTCGCGACGGGGACGCGCAGATCTACGTCACCGTCGGCGATCGGCAGCTCGCGCGCATCGAGTACACCGACACCGCGGCCAAGCTGCTCACCGACATCGCGCCGGCCACGCTCACGGCCACGCTGGCGACGCCGCAGCCGGACGGCCTCATCACGTCGGGCGACGCCTGGATCGCGCAGCTCGCCGCCACGACCGGTATCGGCGTGGCGGGCGTCACGCCGTCATCGGTCGACGACCTGCTCGCCGCGGCCGCCCGCCGGCTGCTCGCGGGACAGGGTACCGAGATCGTCACGTACTACACGCACGATGCGGTGGGCTCGTTCATCCACGGCACCGATGGCACGGGCAAGACCGTGGCGCGGCTGGTTCAGCACCCGTTCGGCACGCGGCGCTGGTCGCTCGGCGGCGCGCCGGAGGACCTGCGCTTCGCCGGCAAGGAGATCGACGCGAGTGGCCTTGCCTACTACGGCGCCCGCTACGCGCACGTCGGGCTCGGCCGCTGGGTGTCACCGGATCCCGAGTTCGACTCGGTCACGAACCCGGCGGCCTTCGACACGCCGGACCAGGTGTCGGGCGCCTACCTCTTCCTCGACGGCGATCCGGTCAACCAGTCCGACGACGACGGCCGATTCGCGCACGCCATCTTCGGAGCCGTGTTCGGTGGGGTGGCCGGCGTCGTGAGCTCGCTCGTCAACGATCTGCTCGTGGCGCCCTCGCCCGATCTACGCAGCGGCGACCCGTCTCGGCGCCGGAAGGCCCGCTTCGCAATCGTCCGCAACGCGGTGCTCAAGGGCGTCATCGGCGCCGGCGTCGGCGCGCTGACGGGTGGCGTCTCGGGGATCTCGACCATCTCCGCCACCGTCACGCAGTTCACCGTCTACAAGTACAAGCTCCGCACGCTCGAGGAGCGCACCAACCTGTACCTGCACGACAAGGGCCTCGAGCGCAGCGACACGAACCTCGCTGCAGCACGCGAGCAGGTGGTCTCGAACGCGCGTCGCTCCGCGAACCGCTGGGCGCTCGGCGTCGGCCTCGTGACGGGCGCCGCGGCCGGCTTCGGTCACGCGGCTGCCACCGGCGCGGGGGCACTCCACTTCAGCTCGATCCAGATCGACGACAAGTGGGCCGGCACCGCGGTCAGCCAGATCCCGTCGGCGCTGAGCGGCCTCACAATCCGCTACACGAAGGAGAAGTTGCCCGGCTGGATTGCCAGCGCGCGTCGCGATGGCCTGCTCCCGCAGGCACCTGCTCGGCGTCCGACCAGCGCGTCGGTCGGGGGCAAGCGCTGATGCGTTCGTACGAGGGTTCGTCGGTTCGTCAGGGGGCATGGCAAATGAAAATGCAGTTGGCAGGGCTGTGCGCGCTCGGCGCACTCGCAGGGTGCTCGCACCACATGAAGCCGTCGATGAACGTCTCCGTCGGCTCCGCGGAGGTGCGCGCGTGCGAGATCCTCCTCGAGGACGGCAGTCAGCCCGTCGAGTCGGTCACGTTCGGACCGCAGGTGAAGGGCACGATGCAGCGCTGGGCACCCAAGACGAGCGTCGCGTTCGTGGCGCTCGCGGACGCGCCGATCGTCGGCGCCGTGCTCACCGTCGAGTCGCCCACCAAGCCGTCGTTCACCGTGTCCACCGTCAACTGCTACGACCACGAGGGCAAGCCGGTCGCGGCACCCGACGTGCACCTGTAGTCGCTCCTTTTCTCTCCCGTTCGAAAGGCCGTCTCCATGAAATCGCAGCGACTCCTCTTGCTCGTGCTCGGCATCGTGCTGAGCGCCGGGTGCGGAGGCTCTCATTCCGAATCCACGTGCACGCCTGCCATGGCCGGCACCGTCGGATGCAAGTGCCTCACGAACCAGTCGTGCAAGGTGACGCCGTCGGGCGCGATGCCCACCTGCACGAAGGGCACCTGCGAGCTGCCCGCGTGCGAGCCGGGCACCCCGAAGGCCGCCGGCTGCAACTGCGCCGGCGCCGGTGAGTGTGCGGCCGGGATGCTCTGCTACAACAACCGCTGCGAGGCCGACACCGGCCAGACGCTCTCGGCGCCCGTGAACCCCACGTGCATGACGCCGTGCAAGGGCGGCAGCATCACGCGGCCCGACGGCGTGACGATACAGTGCAACCAGGACGGCCTGCTGCAGGGCTGCCTCAGCAACACCGTCTGCCAGCTGGGCACCTGCGTGACGCCGCCCGGCGCCGCCTCGGCCTGCGTCGCCGACACCGATTGCACGAGCGGCCAGTCGTGCTCGGGTGGCGCGTGTCGCTCGGCCTGCCGAACCAACGGCGAGTGCGCCGTGGACCAGCACTGCGATACCGGGCTGTGTGTGGACGGCGCGCCGCCGAGCGGCGAGGAGCC
>JAYTLP010000469.1:0-6670 GCA_043729375.1 Myxococcales bacterium | reverse complement strand
GACCACGAACGCGATTGCGCCCCGCGGGTACACGTTCGGCAACGAGGGATTGATCGCGACCGCGTCGGCGATGGAAACGTTGACCGCGGCCTTGTTTCCGAGCGCGTCGCTCGCCTGAACTGTATCGACAACCTTCGATGTCGCGCCTGCCCTGAAGTGCCCCGCGCCGTCGACCGTCGCGCCGCCGGAGTTGTTGGTAGGCACGGTCCATGTGAACGGCCCGCCGGTGCCGCCGGAGGCGGCGAGGTTCACACTGCCTTTTGCTATCGCAGCGGGAGCCGCGGGCGTGATCGTTACACCGGCGGTGACGTTGAGGTCGACCGTCGCCGTGTTCGCGAGATCATCGGTGACGCGTATGGTGTCCTTCGTGCTCCCGCTCGATCCGGCGTGATACAGCCCGGTCGCCGCATCGATCGTGGCCCCTGAGCCCGACCCGCGCACCGCGAACGTCCAGACAAAGTTCCGGTTGCTCCCGCCGGCGGCGCCGAGATCGGTCGAGCCGTTCGGCGCGAGCGAGGTCACCGGGGCCTGAATCGAGATGCCCGCTTTCACTGTGACCGCCACGGTCGACGTGTTGCCGAGCGTATCGTGCACCGTCACCATATCGGTGACGCCGCCGGTCACTCCCGCCTCGTAGAGGCCGCTGGCGTCGATCGACGCCCCGGGGAGGCTGTTCGCAGCGACTGACCACACGTATCCCATTCCGCTCCCGCCGCTGACGCCGAAGGCGATCTTGCCCCTCGGTGGCGTCGCGAGCGACGGGCTGGCGGAGATGGTGATGCCCGGCTTTACCGGGACGTCGAACGTCAGAGCGTTGCCGAGTGAGTCGACCACCTTCAGGTGATCGGTGACGCCCCCGGCCGTGCCCGCCTTGTATATGCCGCTCGCGCTGATCGAGGCATCGGCTCCGGATCCTGGTGCGCCGACGAACGAGAACTGATACCCCACGCCGCTGCCGCCGCTCGCGACGAACGCGATCGTCTGATGTGGCGCCGGATTCGGGCTCGCCGGGTTCACCGAAATGGCGCCGATTGCCATATTGACCGTGGCGACGTTGCCGTTCGAGTCCTTCACCTGAACCGTGTCGGTACGATTGCCGGTCGGTCCCGCCGTGTAGCTCACCGTTGGTCCCGTCGCGCCGATGGTGGCGTCGGAGGGATTCGCGATCGACCAAGCGAAACCGGCTCCGCTGCCATCGCTCGCCGTGACTTGGACGCTCTCGTTCGGGAGCAGGCTCGTTTTCGACGCCGTGATCGCAAGCCCGGGCGTAACGTTGACGTTTGCGGTCGCTGTCGCACCGACCGCGTCGGTGACTCGGACGACATCGACGGTGTTCGCGCCCGGCGCTCCGCTTCCCGCGATGTAGGCCCCCGTTGTCCGATCGATGCCGGTTGTTGGTCCCGACGCCTTCGTCTGGAGCTCGAACATGTAACCGCCGGCGCCACCGGTCGCGCTGAAGACCTTCGGTGCGCCCGGTGCGAGGGTCGCCGAGAGAGGAGCAATCCTGAGCGGGCTCAGTTGGATGTCGCAGATGAACGCATCCCACGAGCCGCCGCCGTAGGCGCCCTGCACCGCGCTCTTCTGCGGGAAGCCCGCCCCCTGGGTGGACCCCTTGACATGGATTGTCCCGCCGGCGCTGACCGCCAAGCCTCGACCGAAGTCGTCCTGCGTGCCGCCGAGGAATGTCGAGAACGCGAGTCCTGAGCCGTCGGGCTTCACCTTGGTGACGAACGCGTCGACGCCTCCGGCGAGCTTCGACTGGAGCGCGCCGACCGTCGGGAAGTCGACGGAGAGCGTGTACCCGGTGATGTGCGCGCCCCCCGTTGGATCGAGCGCCACGCCGTAACCGATGTCCGCTCCGCCGCCGCCGATGAAGCTGGAGTACACGAGCCCCGCGCCATCGGCGGTCAGCTTCGTGATGAAGACATCCAAGCTCCCGCCCTTCGTCGCCTGGAGCGGGTTCTTCGTCGGGAAGTTCGGCGAGCCGGTGTAACCGGTGGCGTAGGCGTTCCCGCTCGCATCGACGGCGATGCCAATCCCGATGTCGTCGCTGCTGCCGCCTACGAAGGTCGAGTACGCGAGGGTCGAGCCATCCGGCGAGATCTTCGCGACGTAGGCGTCAGCGCCGGCGTCTTTTGCCGGTTGGCGCGCGTTGTGCGTGGGGAAATTCGCAGAATTCGTGTACCCGATCGCGTATGCGGCTCCCGTCGAATCGACGGCAATCCCGCCGCCGCCGTCGTCGACACTGCCACCGAGGAACGTCGAGTAGACGAGCGATGACCCGTCGGCACTGATCTTGGTGACGAAGGCGTCGCCCGCGCCGCCGTTCGACCCTTGAATGGGATTCTTCAGCGGGAACGTCGTTGAATCGGTCGACCCAGTGACGTATGCGGCGCCGGCCGCGTCTACGACGAGCCCGTTCGCGAAGTCGTAGGCATTGCCGCCGAGGTACGTCGAGTAGACGAGCGCAGAGCCGTCCGGGGAAAGCTTGGCCACGAACGCGTCGCTCACGGAAGCGTTCGCTGGTTGGATCGCGTTCTGCGTCGGGAAGTTCGTCGAGTAGGTGTGTCCAATCACGTACGCGTTGCCACTCGCGTCGACGGCGACGGTGCCAGCGGCGTCTTCCGCACTTCCTCCGAGGTAGGTGGCGTAGACGAGCGCGGAACCGTCGCTTTTCAGCTTACCGACGAACACGTCCGAGCCGCCGGCGTTCGCAGCTTGGACCGGACTCTCGACGGGAAAGTCGGTCGAAGTCGTGTAGCCGGCGATGTACACGTGATCGGTCGCGTCGACGGCGAGCGTCGACGAGCTCAACGCGGGCGTCGTCTGAGCGTCCGCCGTTTGGTCCTCGCCGGTGCCTCCGAGGTAGGTCGAGTAGACGAGCACCGGGTCGATCACGAGCGGACGTGTCCGGTCATAAGAGGCGACCTCGAATCCGACGCGCTTGTCGCGCGCCAGCCGGTAAGCCGCTCTCACGTCGGACGCCACGCCGTCGGCGTCGCGCTGGAAGACGTGCGGCGCTCGTTGGATGAGCGCGCCGCTCGTCGTGCCGATCTCGAGATCGCCCGTCGCGGAAAGCGTCAGTGAGCTCGCCCCGCCGAACTCGAGCATGATCGTCGCCGGATCCGAGCCGGGCGCGACGACGAAGTCGTACTAGAGTTGTCAGTCCTCTCCATGGTAGACGAGATCGACGCCGTCGAGGACGCGCGGGTAGACGACGCGCCCGTAGCTCGCGACGTTCGTACGCCATTTGGTGGGATCATCGCCGAGGAAGTAGTTCGACTTCGTCTCGAGTTGCAGTCCTCCACGCGGCGCGACGGCGCGGCCGCCGACGACCTTCATCCTGACTGCTACGCCCGGACGCGTGGGCGACCGTGCATCGGGGCGGCGCTCGCGAGGGATGTGTGAGGGATCACCCATTTGCCTCGTCGACCGCAGCGCTAGCGTCGCACCTTCCCCCGTCAGGAACAGCGTGGCTCCCGGTTGGCGAGCGACGTAGGCCACACGCGGGTCGAACTGGCCGACGTTCGCCTCGAAGCGGAGGGGGAGTCGGCCGAAGGGCCTCGCAACGGCGCCTGTCACTCCTCGGCCCTCGCGCGCAAGCGACAGCACGCGTGGAGGCGTGTCGACGCCGTAGAAGAAGGCGAGCGCCACGACGAGGACGAGCACGGCGCAACATCGGCGACGGACCATCGCTTCCCTTCCGGGCACCCCCAACCGACCGCGCACCGTGCGCGCGGTGCCCACCACGCCGATCCTAGCGGGCATGGCGCGCTCTCGATACCGCAACCGGCGACGCATCCGGCTTCCGCCTGCGGGCGCTCTCCCTCTTGGAACGGACACAGGACCGCACCCGCGTGGTACCCTCGGCCCGATGACCGGCGCGGCCGTTCCTCCGTTCGTGACGCTAGCCATCCCGTGCTTCAACGAGGAGCGCCACATCGGCGCTCTCGTCGAGGACATCCTTGCCCAGGACTATCCAGCGGATCGAATCGAGGTGCTCATCGGTGACGGAATGAGCTCCGATCGGACACGCGAGATCCTCGCCGAGACCGCAGCGCGTCGTCCGGGCTGTCTGCGCGTCATCGACAACCCGCGCCGCCTCCAGGCGGCGGCGATGAACGCGATGATCACGGAGGCGCGGGGCGACATCATCGTGCGAATGGATGTCCACGCCCGCTACGCGCGTGACTTCGTACGGCAGTGCGTCGCGGTACTAGAGGAGACGGGCGCCGAGAACGTCGGCGGCGCGGCGCGCCCCCTATCGGAGAGCTGGTTCCAGCGGGCGGTCTGCGCCGCGCTAGAGAGCCGTCTCGCCGTCGGCGGCTCCGCCTACCGCAACCCGGAATCGGAGGGATTCGCGGACACCGTCTTTCCTGGCGCGTTCCCGCGCCGCGTATTCGAAGTAGTTGGCAAGTTCGACGCGAATGCGATTACGAACGAGGACGCCGAGCTGAATCAGCGCATCCTGAAAGCTGGCGGCCGCATCTACGTCAGCCGCCGGATCGTCGTCCACTACTTCCCCCGCGACTCCTACACGGGTCTCGCTCGGCAGTACTTCAAGTACGGCAAGGGTCGCGCGCGCACGCTCCTGAAGCATAGGGGCCTTCCCACCGTACGCCCGATGGTCCCCTTCCTCATGGTCGTTGGGGGCATGACGATGCTCGCGACATCGCATTTGCACCCAGTCACCCCCGTCGCTTTCGGACTGTATGCTGCGGCCAACATCTACGAGGCAGTTCGCGTGTCGCGAGGCCTCGGGTTGCGGATGGTGCCCGTCGTCGCGTCCATCTTTCCCGTACTACACCTCGCGCACGGTATTGGCTTTGGCGTCGGCCTCCTCCACTACGCGCTTCACCCGGACTGGTCGCAAGACAACAATCTCCCGACGAGCTCCTTCGGTCCCCGTCCGGCGGTCGCGACCGGCGGCGGCGCCTGATGGGCGCGCCAAGTCGATGACGGCGACTCGTTCCTCGAGGTCCCGCGAGCGCCTCGCGCTTTTCCTGCCGACCCTCGACGATGGCGGCGCCGAGCGGGTGATGCTGCAGCTGGGCGCCTGTTTCGCCGACCGCGGACACGTCGTCGACCTGGTCGTTGCGATCCCGGGGGGTCCTATGGAATCGCGGATTCCGCCAGCGATTCGCCTCGTGGATTTGGCAGCGCGGCGGACCATGTTCGCGCTCCCTGCTCTCGTGCGCTACCTGCGGCGCGAGCGGCCTGCGGCGCTACTGTCCACGCTCGAGCATTCCAACATCCTTGCAGTGCTTGCGGCATCGCTCGCGCGTACCAAGGCGCGCGTCGTACTGCGCGAGGCGAGCGTGCTACTTCCCGCCGATCAAATGCACGGGCTTCGACCGTACGCGCAGCGCGCGCTCATGCGCCGATTCTACCGCGGCGCAGACGCGATCGTTACCGTGTCGAAGAGCGTGGAGCAGGATCTGATCGTCGGCCTCGGGATCCCACCGGCGCAGATCCGAACCATCTACAACCCGGTCGTGGCACCTGATCTCGCCGACAAAGCCGCTGCGTCGCTCGACGATCCGTGGTTCCAGACAGACGCGCCCCCGGTCGTGCTCGCGGTCGGCCGACTAGCATCGGAGAAGGACTTCGCCACGCTGCTGCGCGCGTTCGCCGAGGTGCGCGCCCAGCGGTCGGCGCGCCTCGTCATCCTCGGTGAAGGCAAAGAGCGCGCGGCTCTCGAGGCGCTCGCCCGCGAGCTCCGCGTCGATTCGGACGTGCGGCTGCCCGGCTACGTCGACAACCCGTTCTGCTACATGCGGCGGTCGGCCGTCTTCGTGCTCTCGTCGCTCTTCGAAGGGCTCCCCGGGGCGCTCATCCAGGCGATGGCGTGCGGCTGCCGGGTCATCAGCACGGACTGTCCCGGCGGCTCACGCGAAATCCTCGAGCTGGACGCCTCGAGCGCTCGAGGAGCGCTGGTCCCGACGCAGGACCCGCCCCGGCTGGCCCGCGCCATACTCGCGTTCCTCGACGACGCCGACCGCGGACCGCGGCGCGTCGAGCACCCCGTCGAGCGCTTCCGAGAGAGGGGCGCCGTGGACGCATACCTCGACGCGCTCGGGGTCGGTCGCGCGTGATGGCGTCGGTACGTGGGCCCGTCCCCAACTGAGCTGGTGATGGCGGACTCCCCTGTCAAACGCTTGCTTGTCCAGGCGTCGCACTACTCGGTCGTGAGCCTGTTTGCGATGATCGCAGGGCTCATCAGCTTTCCGCTCTTCACGCGCATCTTCTCGCTCGAGGACTACGGGTTGATGAACCTAGTCTCCGCGACCGTCTCGGTCTCGGTCGCGGTCGGCAAAGTCGGAGTTCAGCACTCGATCCTCCGCTACCACAGCGAAATCAGCGCAGGAAAGAGCCGGTACACGCTCCCGCAACTCTACTCGACGACGCTCCTCGGTATGGCCGCTTCCGCGTTTGCGGTCACGTGCGCAGTGGCGGGCTTCGCGCAAGTCGCGCCCGAAGCGTGGCTCGGCGATCCACGGCTCCGTGCGCTCTTCGGTATCGCCTCCCTGCTCATCGTCGTGCAGGTAGTGGAGAGCGCGCTCATCAACGTGGTGCGCGCTGAGCAGCGCACCACGCTGCTGATGAAATACCAGGTGGCAAAGAAGTATGGCGGGCTCGGCCTGATCTGCATCGCGGTCTTCGCGATCGC
>JAYTLP010000468.1:0-5634 GCA_043729375.1 Myxococcales bacterium | reverse complement strand
AGGTCGTCGTAGAACAATCCCTCGGGGCACTGCGACGGCAGGCGGAACGCGGAGAGCTTGTCGCGTAGCGCGTTCACGTCCTCGTCGCCGTCGAGCTCCACCCCGGCGTGCTCCCGGAAGAGCTCGCGCACCGAGCGCCGCGGCCATGGGGTGGCGAGATCGATCTTGCGCACGGTCAGCTGCAATGCTGGCGCACCATGCAGGGCCTCGGCAGCACTCGCGACGAGGCTGGCCACCGAATCGGCCAGCTCCGACCAGCTCCAGCCGGTCGCGTACCACTCGAGCATCGTGAACTCGGGGTTGTGGTGGGGCCCGCGCTCGCCGCGACGGAAGACCTTGCCGAGCGAGTACGCCCGCTCTAGGCCGCCCGCGATGAGCCGCTTCATCTGATACTCGGGGCTGGTGATGAGATAGCGCTGCGCGGTGCCGCCGTTGTCGGTCGTGTACGCGTCGAGGTGAACCTCGGTCCCCGGTGAGGGTACGAGGATGGGCGCCTCGATCTCGAGAAAGCCGCGCTCGTCGAAGAAGCTGCGGACGGAGCGATTGAGGTGTGCCCGCTTGCGCAGGAGCGGGAGGCGCCCTGACAGCCGCGCGCGCTCCGTCGCTCCGCCGGGCAACCGCCGTCAGCCCTTGACTCGCTCGACGTACTCACCCGAGCGCGTGTCGATCTTGATGATCTCGCCCTCGTTCACGAAGAGCGGCACGCCGATGACGGCGCCCGTCTCGAGAGTCGCCGGCTTGAGCACGTTGCCGGAGGTGTCGCCGCGCGCGCCCGGGTCGGACTGCGTGATCTTGAGCTCGACGAAGTTGGGGAGCGCCACGTCCAGCGGGCGGCCGTTGTAGAAGGTGACCTGGACGACCATGTTGTCCTTGAGCCACTTCCAGCCGTCGCCCATGACCTCCTTCGAGATGGGCGTCTGCTCGTAGGACGTCTGGTCCATGACGACGAAATCATCGCCCTCCTTGAAGAGGAAGGTCATCGGGTGTTCCTCGACGTCGGCGGGCTCGATCTTCTCGTTCGAGCGAATGTTGCGCTCGATGTTTCCGCCGTACAGGAGGTTCTTCATCTTGGTGCGGATGAACGCCGCGCCCTTGCCGGGCTTCACGAACTGGGCCTCGAGGACGACGTACGGAACGCCGTCGATGAGTATCTTGAGGCCCTTCTTGAGGTCAGACGTATCGTATGCCGACATTTGTCGACTTACATAACGCAAGGATCGTCTCGACGTCAAACGAAGTCCGCTGTTTCCCTGCCCACTTAGACTTGAAAGAGGAAGTCGGCTACGCTGTTCGAGGAAAGATGTCCGAGCAGCCCCAGCCTGTGTCTCCGGGTGGCATGCCGACCCGTGTCGGCAAGTACAAGATCCTGCGCCAGATCGCGCAAGGGGGAATGGCCGAGATCTATCTCGCCACCGCCGTCGGCATCGAGGGCTTCGAGAAGCTCTGCGTCCTCAAGCGCATCCTCCCCATGCTCGCGTCGAATCACGAGTTCGTGGAGATGTTCCTCGACGAGGCCCGCATCGCCGGCTCGCTGCTCCACTCGAACATCGCACAGGTGTTCGACATCGGCTCCGACGCGGGCAACTACTACTTCGTCATGGAGTTCCTGCGTGGCGAGGACGTCCGCCACATTCTCATGCGCTCCATCGAGCGGCACGAGCCCATCCCTTACGAGCACATTGTCAGCATCATCACCGGCGTCTGCTCGGGGCTGCACTATGCCCACGAGATGCGCGGACGGGACGGCAAGGAGCTGTCCATCGTCCACCGCGACATCTCTCCGCAGAACGTCTTCGTCACTCACGACGGCAACGTCAAGCTCTGCGACTTCGGCATCGCGAAGAGCGCAGCGCAGCTGACCGAGACCCGCGTGGGCACGTTGAAGGGCAAGATCCGCTACATGGCACCCGAGCAGTGCCAGGCCCAGCCACTCGATCGTCGCTCCGACATCTTCGCGCTCTCCATCGTCCTGTGGGAGCTCATCACGCAGCGCCGGCTCTACCGCGGCAGGAGCGACTTCGAGATCTTCAAGGCCATCGTCGAGGAGGACGCCCCGCCGCCGTCGACCTACCGCAGCGACGTGCATCCGGGCCTCGAGGCCGTGGTGATGAACGGCCTGCGCCGCGACCGCGACGAGCGCTACGCCACCGCTCAGGAGCTCCAGCTCGCGCTCGAGGACTGGGCGCGCTCCGAGCGCGTGCCCGCGTCGCCCGTCCGACTCGCGGCGTACATGAAGGACCTCTTCGGCACCCCGCCGCAACCGGAGAACATCCTCGAGCAGGTCAGCGAGGCCGACCCGCTCGCCAAGCGCATCCGCCAGCTCAACGTCGCAGACGACAGCGGCGGCTCGCAGGCGTCGATGCAGCAAGCGCAGAAGATGGGCGAGGGCGCCACCGTCGCTGGCTCCAGGCCCGCTCGGCCCGACCTCGGCGACCAGGACGAGGACGCGACCGCCTTCGATCACGGGAGCTCGGACCACGCACCAGAGGCGACCGCCACGCTGGGCCGCCCGGCTCTGTGGCCGTACGTCGCAGGCGTCGCTGCGCTCGTCGGCATCGTCATGTTCTTCGCGCGGGGCCCAGCTCACGACGACGCGCCCGCCGCGCCGGTGCAGCCCACCGCCGCAGCAGCGCCACTCGCGCCCCGCAAGGTCGGGCCGATGGAGATCGAGCCGCTGAAGGTCGAGCCGACGCTCGGCCCCGAGTCGACTCCCGCTCCTGTCTCTCTTGCGCCGGCGCACGCCGCGCCCGCCTTCTCCAAGAAGCATCTCCGCAAGTCTTCGCCGACCAGGAAGGGTCAGCCCCTCGATGAGCTCCTGCCGCCTTAGCGTAGCCCTCGCGCTCGTGCTCTTCGCCGCCTCCGGCGTCGCACGCGCCGATCAACAGCCCGAGCATCGCGCCGACGAGCTCTCGACGCGCAGCCAGCGGGCCTTTCAGGAGGGGCGCTATCTCGACGCTGTCGAGGCCCTGCGCGCGGCGTACGTGTACAGCCCGCGGCCCGTGTTCCTCTACTCGCTCGGGCAGGCGTACCGGCTCGCGCACGACTGCAAGAGCGCGGTGAAGGCGTATCGCGATTTCCTCGCCGTGCACCCGTCGAAGGCACAGGGCGCTGCGGTCGAGCAGAACATCGCGCGCTGCGGGAGCGAGGATCCGTCATCGGTGGCGGTGGCGCCGGTCGGCCCGCTCGAGGACGTCAAGCCTGCACCCGCGGTCGCGCCGGTAGTCGCGGTCGTGCAGCCCGTCGACAGTGTCGTCGCCGACCCCGTGCATCGCTCGACGCCGACGTACAAGAAATGGTGGGTCTGGACGATTGTCGGCGTGGGTGCCGCCGGCCTCGGGCTCGGGCTCGGCCTCGGGCTCGGGCTCCACAGCGGCTCCCACTTCGACACCACGCTCGGCGAGGTGGGCCCGGGCGCCAAGGGAGCGTCGACGGCGGCGGCCTCGCTGCGCTTCTAGACCCGTGTTCGAGCGCCTGACAGACGCGGACTTCGACGCCTACCTGCCCGCGAAGTGGCGCTCGAACGTCTACAACCGTGAGCGCCTCGACGCGAAGCACCGGCTCGTGCCACTCGCCGCCGCACTCCGGCCCGCGCTGACGGGCACCGACGGGACCGAGCTCGAGACGAGCTGGTCGATCGAGCACCCGCACCTCGTCAATCGCAAGCAGGTCGAGGCGCAGCACCTCTACTTCTCGCGCGGCGAGGCGGCGCGCCGGGGGCTCGACACGATCATCGATCGCGCGCGCGGCGTGGCCTCCCTCCTCGACGATCGCACGCCGCAGCGAAGCCACGTCCACCTCGCCGTGTCGCTGCACAGTGACCGTGTAGAGGTCGCGCTGCGGCTACATTCCGAGGCCACCGTCGATAGCCAGAATCTGCTGCGAAGGTGCCAGGACCCGTACGAGCTCGACCACCTCGCCGGACTCGTCGCCGCGCTGCCCGCAGGCTACGTCGGGGGCGTGACGCCGGGGCTCGTTCCGGCCCGCGCGCTCGATCGGGTCACTCTCCAAGAGCAGCTCCGCGGCCTGTCGGCGACGTCGCAGCAGGGCGCATCGCTCCTCGCGTTCGCCCGCACGCGCACGCGCCCCGAGGCGCTCGACGCGGGGACAGACATCACGAGCCTGCTCGCCGGTGATCTTGCGGCCCTGCTCCCGCTGTACCGCTTCCTGGCGTGGTCACGGGACAACGACTTCGTGTCGGTGAAGCAGGCGCTCGAGCAGACGCAGTCCGAGCGACGTCAGAAGGGCATCGTGCGCGGCGACGAGGTCCGCGTGGTTCGCGGCCCCTTCAGCGGCCAGCTCGGGATGGTGAAGGATGTCGATTCCCGCGGGGCCTTACGCCTGCTGGTCGGCAAGATGACGGTGAAGCTCGACGCCGCCGACGTAGAGCGCCGCGCGTAGAGCGCCGCGATGAGCGCGTCAGCGCTTGCGCGTCGCGACGATGCCGGGCGTGTGCCCGTGCTTCGAGCTGCTGGTCCTGGCAGCAGGTGGCGGCAGGAGACCATGAATCTTGGCCGCCAGCGCGCGCGCGGCCTGCGCCCCGGCGCTGTCGTGCCGGTGGGTCGCGTCGAGTGACGCCTGGACGAGCGTGGCGTGTGTGGATGCGGCGAGCGCCTCGACCTGCGCCAGGTCGCTCCCGTCCTTCGACGCCCGGAGCAGCGCGTCGACGGTGAGCGGGTAGTCGGCCTTCGCTGCCGCAGCCCTGGCCTCGTCGAGTGCCTTCCCGTGCTGCGGCGCGTACACGGGCGGCGGCAACGCGGGCACCGGTGCGACGGGCGCGTTCTGGCTGGTAGGTGCGGCCGCCGGCGTGGGCTCGGGCTCGGCGTTGTGGACGGCGTAGTAAAGGATAGCGCCGACGAGGACTGCGGCGGCGATTGCGCCCGCGACGATGCGGCCGCGACTGCCGCCCTCCATCTCGCTGAGCATCTCGGACTCGTCCATGCGTTCGCCCGGCAGCGCCTGCGCACCACCCGTGCCCGAGAGTCGGACGGCCTGCATCATCTGCGTGGCGCCGGTCTTCAGGGAGAGGCGGTTGTGGTCCTGCGAAGTGACGGGGACCGCGCCACTGTCGACGATATCGTGCGCGCCCGTGATCCCCGAGGGTGCGAGCGGATCGGCTGTCGCCGCGCTGGCCTCGGCCTTCGCGATCTCTTCTTCGATCTCGCCCTTCTTGAACCACGCCGTCTCGCGGAAGCCGGCGCCGGGCTTGTCCTGCTTCTTCTGGGTGAGGACAACGGGTGCCGCGGAGGGAACGATCGCCGCGACGACCGGCGGAGCAGCGACCGCCGCAGCAACGGGTGATGCAATCGCAGCAATGACCGGCTGAACGACCGCGGCGACCACAGCCTTTTCGACCACAGCCTTTTCGACCACCGGTGAGGGCTTCACGGGTGTGGGCTCGTCCATGGGTGCGACCTCTTGCTTTGGCCGCGAGTTGACGATGCTGCGCGCGGCGACTGAGCTCGTCGGCGCGGGCACGAACACCGGCACATCGCCATGGTGCGGGTGCGGCGCAGACGCAGCGCCCGTTTCGAACACGGGCACATCGTGGTGCGCCGTCCTCTTGCCCGACTCGACATCGAACGTCGGTACGTCGGTCACGACGGTCTTTCCCGAAGCGTGGCCGTTAGTCGCCTC
>JAYTLP010000467.1:0-15331 GCA_043729375.1 Myxococcales bacterium | reverse complement strand
CCGGTCGAGCTCGACCACGTCGCGCTGCTCCGCCGTCTCATCGCATTCGAGTCGACGCCTGCCTACACCTTCGAGGGGAGAACGGGCAGCGGCTCACGGGGACCTGGGCGCGAACGCCGCGGGGCTCTTACATTGGCCCGGTCACGAGCCCGTTCGCCGCCACCTTCTGGACGAAGAGCTGGTACTCGGCGTCCTCCGTCGCCTTGGTGATCGGCTCGTCGGGCCAGTGCGTGTTGTTCTTGATGCCGCCGCCGAGGTTGGTGGAGATGTCGAGGCGGTGCGAGTAGGGATCGGACGAATCCGAGCTCGCCCAGCCGACCAGGTTGTCCTCGATCCGGATGTCCGTCATCGCTCCAACGGCGCCGTTCGGGACCGAGGCGAAGATGAAGAGCCCCGAATAGCTGCCCGTTGTCCACGAGCCGTTCACCGGATCGGTGACGTACTCCTTCGACGACGAGACCACGCGGTTCCCGTGCATGTAGACGTGCGACCCGGCCGCCGCACCCATCCCGCCGTTCAGCACCTGGCTGATGGAGTTCCCGTAGACCTCGATGTACGCCGACCTGTCGTTGTCCGGGCCATCGATCTGGATGCCCGCGGCCGAGCCGTTGTCGTCGTGCGGATTCGGGTGGAAGGCGCCGCTCATGAAGTTGTCGTGCACCTTGAACCAGCTGTCCGAGCGACCGCCCGCCATGTAGAAATTGATGAGGTCCTCGCAGGAGCTCTTGAACGGCTCGTTGTACACATCGTTCCACGCGATCTCGCCGAAGCGGGGATTGCCCTGCGCCTGCACGAAATTCTGCACCGCCACGAAGTTTTGATTTTCTTGGCCGATGCCGTCCTTGAAGGTTCCATTGATGTTTCGGACCTTGTTGTATCGAACAAGCAAGGTCTCCTGGGCCGTCGCATTGCCTTGGTAGAAATAGGCCTGAATGGGCGTCGCGGTGTTCTCGAACGAGTTGTGCTCGACGACCAGGTTCGCGAAGTACGGCATGAGCACCCCGCCGCCGCGGGCCTTGTTGTCGACGTTCGGCGCACGACCATGGAAGTAGCAGTTCCGCACGGTCACTCGCGTGTTCGGTACAGCAGCCTCGATTCCGTTGCCATTGTGGGAGAGATGGCAGTTCTCGATGATGACCGGCTCGGAGGTCTGAATCGTCAACGCGGGAACGCTCATGTCTGTGCTCTGCCAGTTGCCGGAGTAGGTTCCCCCCTGCGTGATCGTGAGCGGCGCGCTGTAGCTGGATGGCTCCGCGGAGCCCACGAATCCGCCGGGGCCCGTCGGCGAGCTCGGCGGCATCGTCGGCACGGAGGCGTCGCCCACCACGGTGAAGTGGATGACCAGGCTCGCTCCTGCCATGCCGGATTTGCCGGGATTGACGAATGCGGTCGTCACGAGCGTGTGCGAGCCCAGCGACACGCCCCACGGACCATAGTCGCCGCCCGTAACGCTCGCGAGCGCATAGGGCGCCGTGTTCTCGACATGGGAGATCGCTCCGTTGTCGAGGTCGAAGAGCACGCTGCCCACGCCCGAGACATCGGCGCGAACGTTCAGAGCACGTCCTACCTTCGCAAGGTCGATCGTCGAGCCGTCGGTGATGACCGCGCTCTCCCCCGCGATTCCGGAGAGCGCCTGCGGACTGTCAGAGTCGGAGTTGATGAGCGTGATGCTCGGGATCTTCAGTCCTCTGCGCGTCACATCATTTGTGAGCGAGGTGTCCGACGACGAGCTGCACGCTGCGAGCACGAGGGCGGCGGGGACCATCCACTGAAGAAGTCGCATGGACAACACCCTAGCAAGCGATGCGCCACCAGTGGGTGCGTGCGGTTCCGGGGCGTTGCATATCGACTCGTGGGGGTCGTGTCCGCAGGTTGTAGACCGGCCCCCCATGGGTCGGCACGTGCGCTGAAGGATCGAACGGGGACAGCTGACCCCGGCGATGGGCCTCGACTCGTCGCGGGTGACCACGCTCGCCGTCGCGCCGGCTGCCGATACGACGTGCGTCCATCCATTTAGCACCGCGCGCCGTTTGGTACGGAACCTGCTGCGGGTCGGCAGCGATGACCTCCCGCCTCCAGTGCTCCGCCGCGGCTCGATACCTCGTGGTCGCGACCTGCGTCGCCTTTGCCGCGTCCGCACGGGCGGACAAGAGCCCGCAGGAGAGCCTCCGCATCGCCAAGGCGCGCGCGACCGTCGCCCGCGCCAACGGGTGGAGCGGCACAGCGTACGAGCGCCTCCAGCAGAACGTCGCGGCGGCCATGATGATGGTGGAACAGGACAACCGGCAGAAGCTCACGCGCGGCCTGGCTTACGTCGCAGGAACGACAGCGGGGGTGCCCGGCAACGGAAGCAAGCCGCCTGCGCCCGGCCGGCAGCAGGCCTCCACTCCCGGCGGGCGTGCACCGTCCGGGACGGGCAACGGCGCGCCGGCGGAGGGGCCTGCACGGCAACCGCTCGACTCGCTCGACGGCGCCGACGACGCGAAGGCTGCGCTTCGTCAGGTCTCGGACACGCTGCTCCAGCTCGCTCAGCGCAAGCAGCGCGGCGTCGCGACCGTCGCGCCACGCTTTCACGCGATCTTCGAGGGCAACCGGGGCTCGGGCAAGACCACGATGGCGCTCGAGCTTGCGTCCCTCGTCGGCGGCGGGCCCGAGCGCGTGGACCTGACCGAGCTCGCGCGTGACAAGACGAGGTCGGAGAGCGAGCCCGACGCGAGGAAAGCCTACCTCGACGGGCTCGAGGGCAAGGTGGTCGTGGTCGACAACTTCGAGCTCCTCGGCGGCGGCGGTGGGAGTCAGGCCGCGCAGGCCGCCAAGGTATGGCTGGCCGATCTCGCGAAGGAAGCCGACAAAGGTGCCTTCACGCTCGTCCTCACGCCGACACACGAGGAGGCAGATGGCGTCGCAAAAGTGCGCGCGATCGCGCGGCTCGAGCCGAAGCGCGTGAAGCTGCCCGACCTCAGCGACGCAACCCTCGGCAAGCTGCTGCGTCGCGAGCTGACGGAGGGAGGCTACAACGCCGACGACGCGACGGTCGCGCACGTGGCACGCACGCTCGGTGCCGGGCGCGGGCCGGGATTCACCAACGCGGTCACCGTGACGACGGCTCTCCGTCAGGCCGTGATGCGCCATGCGACGCGGCTCCGCGACGGCAAGCACGAGAAGGTGTCGGCGGATCACCTCGAGCTCGCCGACTTCAAGGACAAGGCGCCGGACGCCAGGGGCCCTGACTCGGCGTTCGCCAAGCTGGACAGGATGATCGGGCTCGGCGCGATCAAGGAGGAGCTTCGCGCCCTCGACGAGCGCATGGCGCTGAACGACGAGCTCGAGGCTGCGGGTCGCGCG
Source organism: Myxococcales bacterium (assembly GCA_043729375.1). GTDB lineage: Bacteria > Myxococcota_A > Polyangia > Palsa-1104 > Palsa-1104 > JBDTCO01. The sequence continues at coordinate 11,986 of JAYTLP010000467.1, read as the reverse complement.
CCGGTAGGTAAGCCGTCACTCAACGCGGTGTTCGTCGGCAATCCGGGCACCGGCAAGACGACGGTGGCGCGGCTCTACGGGCAGTTCCTCTCGGAGCGGGGCTTTCTCGCGAGCGGCGAGGTCGTCGAGGTCAAGGCGAAGGATCTCATCGGCAAGGTCGTGGGCGAGACGGAGAAGAACGTGCGTGACGCCTTCGCCCGCGCGAAGGGCCGGGTGCTCTTCATCGACGAGGCGTACGCCTTTTTCGACGCGCAGGCCGGCGGTTACGGCAAGGCGGCGCTCGACACGCTCGTCGGCCTCATCGATCCCGATCGCCCGGGTGATGTCGCCGTGGTGATGGCCGGCTACAAGGCGGAGATGGAGGAGATGATCGGCAAGTCGAACCCGGGCCTTGCGCGACGCATGGCCCGCACGTTCCGCTTCGACGACTACACGGTGCCGGAGCTGGGCCAGATCCTCGACCGCAAGCTAGAGGAGCGAAAGGTCGGCGTGACGCCCGATGGGCGCGCAGCAGCGCTCCTCGCGCTCGGAAGACTGCGTCGCGCGCCGGGCTTCGGCAACGCGGGGACGGTTGCGACTCTCGTCGACCAGGCCGTCACCCGCATGGCCGGTCGCGGGCGCGGGAATCACGGTGCAGGCGCTGGGCTCGTGCTCACCGCGGAGGATATCGCTCCGCACCCCGTGGCGAGCGACGCCGCGGTGAAGGCGCTCGACGAGCTGGTGGGGCTGAAGGACGTGAAGCGTGCGTTCCGGGATCTCGCCGCGCTGGTGCAGCAGGGACGCGCTCGCGAGGAGCAGGGGCTCGGCAACAACCTGCCCAACCTCAACGCCGTGTTCACGGGCAACCCCGGCACCGGAAAGACGACCGTTGCGCGCCTCTACGGGCGCTTCCTCAAGGACCAGGGGCTGCTCTCCGATGGCGAGCTCATCGAGGTCAAGCCCCAGCAGCTGCTCGGCGACGCGCTCGGCAGCACGGAGCGCAACGTGAAGGAGCTCCTGGCGAGAGCGCGCGGCAAGGTGCTCTTCATCGACGAGGCGTACCAGCTCCACGAGCGCGGCGCGGCAAGGGGCGGGTTCGGCGAGAAAGCGATCGACGCGCTCGTTGCCGGCATCACCGCCGAAGGCAACGAGGACATCGCGGTCGTGATGGCCGGCTACAAGGACGAGATGAACCGGATGTTCGTCGAGGCCAACCCGGGTCTGCACAGCCGCTTTGCCACGCGCTTCGAGTTCGCCGACTACGCGGACAGCGAGCTTCGCGCGATCCTCGACGCGAAGCTGGCGGCCGACGGTCACACCATGGACGCGCCCACCAGGACGGAGGCGCTGGCCGAGCTCGGTCGTCAGCGGGCGATGCCGCACTTCGGGAACGCCCGCGCGGTCGACACGATGTTGCAGGCGGCGCGTCGGCGTCAGGCGGGCCGGCTCGCCGTCCGCCCGAACGCGACCAAGGAAGGCCTCCAGAAGCTCACGCTCGCAGACGTGCGCACCGAACCGCCGCTGCAGGCCGGCGACGTGGTGCACGTGCTCGATGACCTCGTCGGCCAGGACCACGTGGTCGCGAAGATCGGCGAGTACGAAGCCATCATCGCCGACGCAACATCGCGCGGAGACGACCCGCGCGACTATTTCTCGCCGTACTTCCAGTTCGTCGGCAATCCCGGCGTCGGCAAGACGGTCGTCGCGCGGAAGATGGGGACGATCTTCCACAAGCTCGGCTTCCTTCCGTCAGCGGACGTCGTCGAGGTGGACGCTGCCGACCTCATCGCGGGCTACGAGGGACAGACGGCGAACCTCGTGCGGGAGACCTTCGAGCGGTCGCTCGGCAAGACGCTCTTCATCGACGAGGCCTACAAGCTCGCGGACAAAAACAGCCCCTTCGCCAAGCAGGCGATCGAGCGGCTGCTGAAGCTCCTCTCCGACAACAAGGGCAAGGTCGCGGTCATCCTCGCCGGCTACGAGGGACACATGGAAGCGCTCATGGACGTGAACCCGGGCCTGCCCAGCCGGTTCAGCGAGGTGCTCCGATTTGCCGATGCCACGCCGAAGATGGCGCGAGCCAAGATTGACCAGCTGGCGCATGGCAAGGCCATGCGTCTGTCCGACGACGCGTCGGCCCACCTCGACGCGATGCTCGCCGACCTCGCGGCCGCCCCGGGCTACGCGAACTACCGCGACGTCGAGACCCTCTTCGTGCGCGCCATGGTCCGGCGCGCGGTGCGGATCGCCCGCACACACGCGCCCGCCGACGTGCTCGAGACGGCCGACTTCGGAGCCGCGACCGAAGAGCTGCTCGAGACCAAGCACGCTGCTCATCCGCGCCCCTCGCTCACGGTCCCGTCGCGGGTCGCCATCACCAACGCGGGCGAAGGTGCACCGGCCCCGCGCAAGGCCCGGACGCCGCCGCCGCTCAAGAAGCGTTCGTGGCTCTTCGATCACGCCGCCGAGCAGGCCACTCGCGAGGCCGAGCCCGAACAGCCTGCACCGATCGCGCAGCGCTACACGGCCGAGGAGCACACGGCTCTGCAGGCGCTGCAGGCAGCTGTCGAGGCGACGGAGCTCGGCGCGGCGGACCGCGCGAAGCTGGCGAAAGGGCAGGCTCCTGCAGCGGTCGTCGCGGCGATCGCCGCGGCGCGCGGCCTCACGAAGCCGCAGGCACAAACGCTGGTGGAGAAGGCGCTCCGAGCGACGCGCCGCGTGGAGCACGAGCTCCTCGCGCAGCGCAAGGTGGCGCCCGCGAACACGAAGGCCGTCCACGAGCGCGTTTGCCTCGCGTGTGGTCGCTCGCAGTGCAACTTCCAGCCGATCCAGATGACCTGGGCGGTGTCCGAGGACGGCACCCGCACGCTCATCGAGCAGCGGCGGCTCCCCGGCACGGGCTGGTGACCAGCGGCGGGCGGGGTTCGTGACGACACCTCGCGCTCACCGGGGCTCGAAGCCGACCTTGCTTGCGTGACCCGCGGCGACCGTGACCTCGACGGACGTGCGCGCAAAAGTCCTGGTGTCGAACAGCGTGACGCGGTGCAGGCCCGGCGCGATGGTGTAGTGCAGCGGCGTGTGGCCGGCGTACGTGCCGTCGACGGTGATGTCCGCGTTCCCGGACGCCATCACGATGGAGCCGAGGCCGGCGTCATCATCCACGGTGGCTTTGCGGTGCGGATGCTTGGGCATCGGTGCCAGCGCCGTGACCGAAGGCGCCTGGGACACGACGCCCGGTGTGGACACGACGTCCGGTGCGGACACGACGCCCGGTGCGGACACGACGATGGTCGGCGTGCTGCGTGCGATCTCGCCGGCCTGTCGCATGCGCCGCGCCTTGACTGCGAACAGGACCGTGGCGGACACGACGAACGCGACGCCGAGCCCGACGAGGAAGCGGCCCCAGTCTCCGACCGCGCTCCCCACCGCCGGCGGCGCGGTGCGCTCGCCCATCCCACCAGCGAGCGAACCGTCGAGGATGCCGGTGGTGCCGTGGAGGTGCGTGCTGGCGTCGTGGAGGCCCTGCGGCGTGGTGTGCGCGAGCTCCTGGAGCACGCGCGTCGAACTCTCGCGTCGGCGGCCGGGCGTGGTGCTGCAGGCCGCGAGGCGTGTCGAATCGTCGGGGCCGGCCTTCATGAGGGTCGGGATGGGCACGGGGCTGCCTTCCTCGCGTACGACCATCGGGGCGCCCGTTCCGTCGCTGTTGATGAACGGGCTCGTGAGGCGCGGCCTGCGCCGCGTGACGAGCCGGACATAGTCGCGGAGTGGACCGTCGGCGATGGCCCAGTCGGGCACCGCCCGCACCAGCGCCGCGCGGGCGTCGCCGGCTGTGGCGTAGCGCTGCTCGCGGTCGACGTGCATGAGCTTCTCGACCACCTCGACGAGCGCGGGCGGCGTGTGCGGCGCGACCTCGAGCAGCGGTCGTACATTGCCCTCGCGCACGGCGACGAGCGTTTGCCACATCGTGCCGGAGAACGCACGCTCCTTCGTGAGCATCTCGCGCAACACAACGCCGAGCGAGTAGAGGTCGGCGCGGCGGTCGGTGTCGACGCGTTCCTCGAGCGCCTCGGGCGCGGCGTACGCGAGCTTGCCGCGGAACTTGTTGCCCTGGGTCTTCTGCCGGTACTCGAGCTCGGCCTTGGCGATGCCGAAGTCGGTGATCTTCACCTCGCCGCCGTAGGACACGAGGATGTTGTGCGGCGACACGTCGCGGTGCACGAGGCCGGCGGGGGCGCGATCGATGCGTGCCGAGTGTGCGAAGTCGAGCCCGCGCAGTACCTCGGCGGCGATGTACACCGCCATGTCGACGGAGAGCCGGCCGCGGTCCGTGAAGATGAGCTCCTCGAGGTCCGTGCCTTCCACGAACTCCATCACGATGTTGTGCTGGCCGTCCTCGTCGACGAAGTAGTTGAGGACTTGCGTGATGTTCTGGTGCGGGAGCTGCGCGACGAGGCGGGCCTCGGCCTTGAAGTAGTCGAGGTAGCTCGCGGCCTCCGGGAGCATACGCTTCACGACTACGGTCTTCTGAAACCCGTCGGGGCCCTCGTCGCGCGCGAGCCACACCTCGCCCATGCCGCCTGCGCCGATGCGCTCGCGGAGCGTGTAACGACCACCGATGCGCTGTAGGGCCGCCATGCAGAGAAAACGTGATTTCGATTATACGGATGTTTTGCTCACTCGCGAGCACGTTCAGAACATTGCACGGTGTGAAGACTTTGCCGTAGCCTTACGCCCGCGATGACACGGGCCGCGCTGCGAACTCTACTGGGCCTCGTACTGGCGGGCGGGGTCGCGCGCGCGGAGACCAGCGTGCCGGTGCTGGTGATGCCGACCCAGCTCGGTGGCGTGGTGCCCGACCGCGTCGGCTGGCAGCGGGAGTTCGATGCGCGCATGGACCGCGCCGTGCGCAAGACGGGCCGCACCTCGCGTGCGCCGGGGCCTCTGACCGCATCGGAAGCGAGCTGCCGCACCGCGGAGTGCATGGCGCGGCTGGCCGAGGCGGCCAGCACCGACATCGTCCTCGGGGCGCGCGTCGTCGCGGACAGGGGCTCGCCCCCGAGCTACAAGCTGGTCGTCGACCGCTACGACCGCGACCGCCCGGGCATGGTGCGCACCGAGAACGCCGAGTGCAGCGTATGCACGGAGGTGGAGGCGGCCGAGCGGCTCGAGCAGGTGGCGACGAGCCTCCTGCCGTCGCTCGTGGTCGTACCGCGCCGCACGGTGGTCGTCACGCCTGAGCCGCCGGTTGCGCCGCTGGCTCCGGCGCAGCCAGTCGTCGCAACCGAGAACCCGAACCGCAAGCGCAACCTCGAGCTCGCGCTCGCGCTGACGTCGGCGGTGGCGGCGGGCGGCGTCGCGATGATCTCCGTCGGAGCGAGGGCGTCATCGCTCGATGGCCATCGCGTGGGGAGCCCGATGGAGGCGGGCGGCCAGACGCCGCTCGTGTACGACACGAAGACCGAGGGCCTGGCGCTCATCACGACGGGCGCGGTCGTCCTGGGTGGCAGTCTGGTCGCGCTCGCGCTCGAGGCGCGCGCGCTCCTGCGGAGCCGCCGATAGTCGCCACCTCCACCGACGCAGACGGTCCGAGCTACTGCTTGTAGAAGTGCATGCTGCCATGGCCGGTGGCAAAACTCAGGCCCTTCGGGATGCCGACGTCCTGCCAGGTGACGGTCTGGGTCTGGGCGCCGTTCGTCGGGAAGAAGACGCCGTCGAGCGTGAGGTCGGTGAACGTCGTGTTGCTCGTGGCATTCGAGTGATCCTCGAGGTGCGCGTTCGTCCCGTCGGTGAACCTGGAACCCGTGATGGCGAGGTGCTTCATCTCTCCACCCCAGCGCACGTTGACGTTGGTGGGGCCGCTGAACGCGCTGTTCGCGATCATGACCGTCGTCGGAAACAGCGTGAACCCACCGGTCTCGGCGAACGAGACGTTGGCAGTCGGGTGGCTGGAGACCGTTGCGTTGATCATCGAGAACGCTAGGTGCGAGCCGATGGCGTTGATGCCGTAGTAGTGGTTGTCGTGGATCCTCGTGCCGTCGATGTAGACGCTCTGCGTGGTGGCGGCGAGCACGAGGCCGTTGCAGTTGGCGAAGCCGTCGACTCCGCCCGTGCACGGCTTGCCGTTGCCCATGATCTCGCCGCCGGTCAGCTTCACGGTGGAGACCGCGCTGGAGTAGAGGCCGGCGGTGAAGTTGTTCGAGAACGTGCTGTTGGTGAAGCTCGCGCTCGCTCCATCGCGCAGGTACACGCCGCTGTGGCTGGGCTCGTTGGTCGTTCCGTTCGAGTCGAACACGACGTCGTTGCCCGCGATGCTCGCGGCATCGCCGAGCCAGGCGCCCGTGCGGTTGTGGAGGAAGCGGCCGCCGTTCACGAGGAGGGTTGCCGTGCCGGTCGCCATCAGGCCCGGGCCTGCGCTGTTCCGGATCTCCGCACTGCAGCCGACGATCGCGTTGCCAGTGGCAACGACCCCGCTCGCCGTACTTTCTTCGATGGCCATGTCCGACAGCGACACGTTGGTGCCGTCGCCGGCCACAATCCCGTTGCGGAAGCCGGCTATGTCCAGCCCCGAGACGCTGCCGGTCCCCATGAACGAGAGGGCGACGGTATCGCCGGCATCGCCCTCGAGCACCACGCTCGCCATCGCTGCGCCGACGAGGGTCACGCCGTCCGGTACGTTCGTCGCGCTGCCGGTCGGCCAGACCTCACCGGTCGCGCTCGAGTACGTCCCCGCGGCCAGCAGCACGCGCGTGGGTCCGTTCACGCTCGCGAGGGTGTGCGTCAGCGTGCGGAATGGCGCCTCGGGCGTGCCGGCCGCCACGTCGTCGCCGGCCGCCACGTCCACCTTCGTGTCCGTGATCTCGAGCGCGTCGGCGAAGCTCACGCCTCCGTGTATCGAGTCGAGCTGGAGGTCGAGCGTGCCGAGCATCTGTCCGGGCGGCACGGTGACGACGACCTTCGCGAGCGTCGACGTGCTCGTGACGGTGACGTCGAGCATCCCGGCGTGCGCCGCTGTGATGGTGTCGAGGTCGATGCCTTGCACGTCGAGGGTCACCTGTCCGACGCCCTGCCGGACCTGCCGGCCTGCCTGGTTCTCGACGTGAACGCTCGTGATACTCGGGCTGCCGGCCTCGGTGGTGGTGAACAAGTAGACGAACGGAGCGGCGAGCTCGCGGCCCTTGCCGTCCCGTGCCGACGGGTCGATGACGACGGTGTACTTCGTGGCGGCAAGAAGCGGCGCGTGCGCACACGTGTAGCGCGCGCCGCTCACGACGGCGTCGCAGGCGATCGCGGGCGAGAAGGAGATGGCCGCGAGCGTCGTGGTTTCGTCCATGTCGGCGGAGAATTCCACGAGCAGGTCGGCGCCGCGGCTTGCGTTCACCTGGCTCGCGGCAGGTGACGTGCTGGAGACGGTGAGACCGTCGATGAAGCCACCATCGGAAGGCGGCAGCGTGCCGCTCGGCGCCACGTGCGCTTTGCTGCAGGCGGAGAGCAAGAGGAGGGAATACAGGGTCGATCGCATCGTTCGTCCTTTGAGTGTGAGCCGCGGTGTGTGGCGTGGTTATCGACCTGCACCGGACAATGGTTGCGTGTCGATCGCACGCGATCCGCTACGCTCGTCGAATGTCGCGCTCGCAATGGCTCCGGATCGGAGCGCTCCTGCTGGTGCTGGCGACGTTCTTCGTCATCGCAGAGGCAACCGGCCTGCGGCACCGCGTGACGCTCAGCGCGATCCGCGAGCATGTGCTGCACGCCGGCGCGTGGGGCGTGCTCCTGTTCGTGGGCGCGTTCCTGGTCGGCGAGCTCTTACACCTGCCGGGCGTGCTGTTCTTCGCGACGGGCGTGGCGATCTGGGGCCGCCTCTGGGGCGGCCTCATCGGCGGCGGCACGGCGCTCGCCTCCGTCGCATTCACCTTTGCACTGGTGCGGGCCATCGGCGGCCAGCCGCTCGCGACCCCGACGCGCCCCGTCATGGTCCGGATCATGTCGCACCTGCAGCAGCGCCCGATCTCGACGGTGGCGCTGCTGCGCTGCCTGTTCTTTCTCACACCGAGCATCACCTACGCGCTCGCGCTGTCACCGATCCGGTTCGGTCAGATGATGCTGGGCTCGGCGATGGGCCTCGTGCCGCCGTTCGTGGTCATCGCGCTCCTGAGCGAACGCGTGCTGCACTGGCTCCACGCGGGCTGACGCTCAGTCGGGGATGACGATGCTCTTCGGGTCCCAGTGCACCTTCGGGTAGTGGGGGTCCATCTTCTCGAGCGTATCGACGAGGAGCTCGCGCATCGCGAGGTCGCGGAACCACTTGCGGTTCGCGGGCACCACGTACCAGGGCGCATTCTTCGTCGAGCACTTAGACAGTGCGTCCTCGTACGCGGCCTGGAAGTCGTCCCAGCGCGCGCGCATCTTCAGATCCGCGGGGTCGAACTTCCAGTGCTTGCGCTCGTCCGCGAGCCGCGACTCGAGTCGCGCCTTCTGCTCGTCCTTCGAGATGTGCAGGTACACCTTGACGACGGTGGTGTTGCCTTGCTCGAGCATGCGCTCGAAGTCGTTGATGAGCTCGTACCGCGGCTTCCACGTGGACTTCGGCACGAGCTCCAGCACGCGCGCCACGAGCACGTCCTCGTAGTGAGAGCGGTTGAAGAACGTGATATCGCCCGCGCGTGGCGCCTTGAGGTGGCAGCGCCAGAGAAAGTCGTGCGCGTGCTCCTCGGGCGTCGGCGCCTTGAAGCTGACGACGTGCACTCCGCGCGAATCGAGCGGGCCGACCACGCTGCGCAGCACGCCGTCCTTGCCGCCGGTATCCATCGCCTGGAGCACGACCAGCAGCGACTGGAGCTGCGCCGCGTAGAGCTTCTCCTGCAGGGCGTCGAGCCGCTGGGCCAGGGCCTGCGAGAGCTCGAGGACCTTCGGGTCCTGCTTGTCGGTGAACTCGCCGTGGTCGTCCGGGTCGATGTCCGTGAGCGTGAGCGATTCCCCGGGCTTTACGCGGTGAGCGAGCATGCGGCCATCGTATCGAAGTTCGCACGCCGGGGTCGAGCGACCCGGCCGCCGGCAGGCGCGGTGGCCGGGTCGGGTCAGTCCGTGCTGCCTGGTGCGCAATCACAGATACTTACGCTGATCGCTGCCTGGCATCCGGCTTGCTCCAACTTCAGCCGTGACCGTCATTCGCCGATCCCTCCCCGTTCTTCTGGTGCTCGCTGGCGCAGCGGTCTCCTCGACCGCGCACGCGACCGATCACGCCGAGAAGGCTGCCCGTATAGCTCGCCTCGGCTCGTCGGGGGCGCGCCGCGAGGAAGCGGCGCTTCGACAGATCGAGAGCACGCGCGTGCTCGAAGCGCAGGCGCGCCAGCGCAGCGCCGACGAGCTCGTGCGTCATAGCCGCCTGGGCAAGGGAACCGAATACAGCCGCCGCCTCGAGAGCCCGTTCGCGCGCAACAACCGCACGGAGCGGGCGTGGTCCTCGCGCAACCCCTGGATGGCCGCGACGCACCCGTCGATTGCTCCGCGCGTCACGAAGTCGCTCTGGCAGCGGACAGGGGTGGCGCACATGACCATCGCCGGCCAGATGACGTCCGTTCACAGTCCGTATCTGGTGAGCAGCGTTCATCAGATGCTCATGCGCCGGCCGGTCGAGCCGGGCCCTAGCCTCAGCTTCATCAACGCCTACGCACGCCACGGCGCGGCGTTGCATGGTTCGCAGATGCACGGGGCCCAGATGCACGGGGCCCAGATGCACGGGGGCTCGCCGACGCGCAGCAGCACGCCTGGTGAGCACGGCTCGATGTCGCTCTTCGCTGCGCTGCGCTAGCACCCGTACACTCCTCGTTTCCGGGCCGATCTCCGAAACTTCGCTTGACGCACGGCCGATAACCCGGCTGAGCTTCCAAGGTGGAGATAGAGAGACTAATGAGCTTTGTTCGGGGTTGGTTTGTTTTGCTGCTGGTCGGCGCGACAGCGTGCTCCACGCGGTCGGAGGTGCACTGCACCGTGCAGTCCGACTGCGACCCGTTTCCGATGACGCTCTGCACCGGGGGGGCCTGCCACCTCGGTGCAAAGCTCGACCTCGGTGATGACGACCTCGCGGGCGTCTTTTCGGACGACGACCTCGCCGGTTCCGACCAGGCGACAGGTCCCGCCGACATGGTCGGCTCTTGCAGTAGCGACGCGCTGTCGTGCCCCAGCTCCGCGCCGATCTGTGGCGTCAGCCTTGACTGTCGCGCGTGCATCGCCGGCGACGACGCGCAGTGCGGCGGCCGCGCGGTCACCACGCCCCGCTGCGACACCACCACGGGCGCTTGCGCGACCTGTCGAGCCGCCAGCGAGGCCAAGGACTGCCCCGGCACTGCGCTGTCCGTCTGCGGCTCCGACGGAAGCTGTCGCAAGGCCTGCGCGAAGCACAGCGACTGCGACTCCGGCATCTGCGACCCGGGCATCGTCACATTGGACCGCGCGAGCTGCGCGCGGTCCGACGAGGTCGTGTACGTCAAGGCGCAGACGGTGTGCCCGGCGACGGCGAACGGCAGCAAGACAAACCCCTTCTGCACCTTCGACGCCGTGCTCGCCAAGCTCCCGGCGGGCGGCTACGTCTATGCGCTGCCGAGCCCCGCGGGCAACCTCGCACAGGCGAAGAATGGCTGGAACGCGCCGTATGTCGTCGTCGGCACAGCGACGATCACCGGCGTCACGACGAGCGCCGGTGGCGTGACGTTCTACCCACCCGCCTTCAGCGTGGGCGCCGGCGGCAAGGTCTACCTGTACGGCGTCACCATCCAGAACGCCGTGAGCACGGGGGTTACCTGCGATGGTGGCGCGCTCACGCTGTCCCACGTCGGCATCCTCGGGAGCGGCGCCTACGCGGTGTCGATCGGTGACTGCAAGACGACGATCGACGCGACGAACATCAAAGGCAATGGCGGCGGCATCGGCCAGAGCGCGGGGACGCTGTCGGTCACCAACTCGTTCATCGTGAACAACACAGGTGTCGGGGTCAGCATCGGCAGCGGCGCGACCATCGGCCAGCTCGCGCACCTCACCGTCATGTACAACAAGCCCGTCGCCGCGGGGGCCGGCGCGTTCTACTGCGGCGCGGCGGCGAACATCTACAACTCGATCGTGCGCGGTAACCAGCAGTCGGCGGCGTCGAGCTTCAGCGGAGCATGCAGCTTCCACTACAGCGACGTGGATGAGACCTTCCCGATGAGCGACCACGACTACAACCTGGCGCCGAAGTTCGTCGGCGCCAAGCCGTACCTGCCGATCTTCGACTACCACCTGGTCGCGGGCGACGCCGCCAACGTGTCCTGTTGCTTCGACCAGGGCACTACGCTGGCGAGCATCGTCACCGACGTCGACGGAAACAAGCGGCCTCTCGGCGCCGGCTACGACATCGGCGCCGACGAGGTGCAGTAGCCCGTCACTTTCCCGTCTTGCGCCAGTCCACGATGCTCGGCTGACCGAGCGGCTTGTCGAGAGGCTGGCAGTGGGGGCAGAAGTAGCTGTCCTGGCCGTGGACACCGGCCTTGCGAACCTTGTGGCCGCAGCGCGGGCAGAGGGTGCGCAGGCGAACCTGCAGGAAGTCGCGGATCTTCTCCTCGGTTGGCGCCTTGCGTCGAGCGACCTCCGCGACGGCGGCGCGCATCACGGTGACGAGCGCGTTGTGAAGCCGCGCGACATCGTCGAAGGAGAGCTTGCGGCACGGCGTCTTCGGGTGGAGGCAGGCCGCGAAAAGCACCTCGTCGGCGTATGCGTTACCGAGCGCGTCGATGGCGGACTTGTCCATGAGAAACACGCGTACCTGGTCGCGCCGAGCCGCGATGAGCTTCGCAAAGACATCGAGCGTGAAGTCGGGTCCGAGGATGTAGAGGCCGCCGAGCGGCAACGCGGGGATGGTGGCGCGGTTGCCTTCGTCGAGCAGGTACACCTTTCCCATCTGCCGGTCGTCGAGGTAGCGCAGCTCCGTGGCCTCGAACCCGAGCGCGAACCCTAGCGAGCCCTCGTCTTTGTCGCC
>JAYTLP010000466.1:0-16455 GCA_043729375.1 Myxococcales bacterium | reverse complement strand
CGCGCCACTCTCGTCTGCGCGCTCGCGACAGCCGCCGGGATTCCGGCACGGCTCGTCGTCGCACGATCGCTGCGCGCGGCCAGCGTCGACCTCGACCTCGAGGGGTTCGACCAGGTGCTCGTCGAAGCCGCGGGCACGTTCGACGATCCGCGCACGCGTCACGGCCGGCCGGGCGAGCTGTTGCCGCAGCTCCGGGGCGCCGTCGCGCTGCCGCTCGAGGGCGCCGAGAACGTCGTGACGCTCCCCACGTCGACGGTCGACCTGCGGCAGCTGCGCGTCTCCATGTCGCTCGCACGCGACGGGAGCGGCGATGTGCGCGTCGAGGAGGAGCTCGTCGGCTGGCCCGCGACCGAGTGGCGCGAAAGCCTCTCGCTGCTCGCGCCGGATCGCGTGCGTGCGCAGTTCGAGCAGCACTCGCTGGCGGCGTTCTTCCCCGGGGCCACGCTGAAGGAGCTGCGCTGGGAGCACGCGGACGAGAGCGACGTGCCGTTCGTCGTGCGCTACTCGCTGCAAGCGCCCGGGCTGGCACACCCGCAGGGCGACGCACTGGTGCTGCCCGTGCCGTTCGCCGGCGAGCTGCTGAAGCGCTACGCCACGGGGGCGCGCCGCCAGAGCCCGTACCTCGTCGAGGCGGTGGCGCACACGACGCTCGAGCTCCGCGTGACACCGTGGGCCGGCGCGCGGGTGCAGGTAGCGCCCAGCGTCACCGCCGATGGGCCCGTGGGCCGCTTCAGCCAGGATGCCGCCATGGAGCGCGGCGTGCTCGTGTTGCGCTCGCGCTTCGACCTGCCGATGCAGCGCGTGCCGGCCGACCGTGCCGCTGCGCTGCTCGGCTGGGGCGAGGCCGTCGATCGTGCCGAGTCGGCCGCGGCCCGCCTGAGCACGAGGTAGGCCTCTCCGGCGGGCTATTTCTTGGCGACCACCTGCGGCACGCCTGTGAGCTTGCCGTTGAGCTGACACGGTGCGCTCGTGCTGGTGACGTACCCCGTCGCATCGAAGGTTCCGCTCAGCTTGAGGTCCATGTCGGCCGTGAGGTCGATGACGCCGGCCGTCGCGCTGCACTGCGTGCCGCCGTAGCTGAGCGTGACGCTCGAGCGTGAGGTCTCGGTGATGGGGAGCGAGATGGTGCCACCCGCGACGCCGAGCGCGGTGTGCGCGTCGTGCCCCTCGACATCGTCGCCGGCAGTGATGTTGACGATGAGCTTCACGTTGCCCCCGTCGATGACCATCGGGTTCTGCTGGGCGAGCGCGGGCGTCGAGCCCACCATCATGCCCGACAGCGTGGCGACCACGGAGCCGCCCGCCTTGTGGTCGGGGTCGTCGACGACCAGCTTGTAGATCGCCTCGTAGCACCCAGCCTGGAGGAGCAGGCCCGCCAGCAGCAGCTTGGCGCTCGCCCGCGGCAGCTCTGATCGGGAGAAGACGGACGATGGTCGGATGGGCACGCAAGCGCAGGGTACCTGCGGCCGCCGACCGGGTCGAAGAAAAAGAAGTATGCTCCGAGCGGGCATGCGGCAACCGAGACACGTTGTCAGCGACGGGGCGCGCCTCGGCCATCTTGTCGCGATCGCTGCGCTTCGCCTTGCCATCCTGTCCGCCCCGGCTTGGATCGCCTTGTCCCTGGCCGCGTGCCAGCAGACCCCGCAGGTTGCCACCAGCATCATCGTGGGCCAGGCCGCCGACGCGCTCGAGCTCGATCCGGCGCGCATCACGGACTCGGAGAGCGCGCAGGTCACCGAGCAGCTCTTCGATCACCTCGTCCGCTACCGACACGACTCCACCGAGATCGAGCCCGCCCTCGCCACCGCGTGGGACGTCTCCGCCGACGGGCGCATCTGGACCTTCCACCTGCGTCGCGGTGTGACCTTCCACGATGGCACGCCGTTCTCGGCCGACGCTGTCGTGTTCTCGCTCGACCGCCAGCGCGATCCGCACCACCCGTACCACCTGCCCGACTTCGCCTACTGGGAGACGACGTTCCGGAACATCCAGAGCGTCGAGAAGGTCGACTCGCTCACCGTGCGCATCACCATCGAGCGGCCGTACGCGCCGTTCCTGTCGAACCTCGCGATGTTTCCCGTCTCGATCGTATCGCCGGCCGCCGTGAAGCGCTGGGGTCACGACTTCGCGAAGCACCCCGTCGGCACGGGGCCATTTCGCTTCGTCGAGTGGTCCGTCGGGGAACGGATAACGCTCGAGGCCAACCCGAGCTACTGGGACGGCCCGCCGAAGATCAAGAACCTCGTGTTCTCCGTCATCCGCGATGCGCGCCAGCGCCTCGTCGCGCTCGAAGGTGGCGCGATCGACGTTGCTGCGAACCTCTCGCCGCAGGACCTGCAGTTCGTTGCGCTGCACCCCGACCTCGAGCTGCATCGCACTCCGGGCACCAACATCGGCTACCTGGCGATGAACACGCAGCACAAGCCGTTCGACGACATCAGGGTGCGTCGCGCGGTCAACTACGCAGTCAACAAGGCGGCGATCGTGAAGCTCATCTACCAGGGCCTCGCCGAGGAGGCGACGACCGCTGTGCCGCCGTCCATGTGGGGCCACGAGCCCGGTCCGGCGTACGCGTTCGACCCCGCACGGGCGCGGCGGCTGCTCGCCGAGGCAGGGTGGAAGCAGCCGACGCGGCGTCCGCGCCTCTACACCATGGACAACCCGCGCCCCTACATGCCGTCGCCCGAGACGGTTGCGCGCATCATCCAGCACAACCTCCACGACGTCGGAATGGACGTGGAGATCGTCTCGAACGACATGGACGGTCACCTCCACGCGGTGCAGCGCGGCGAGCACGACATGTGCCTCCTCGGCTGGTCGGCCGACAACGGCGATCCAGACAACTTCCTCTACATGCTGTTCGACTCCGACAACGCGGAGGTGGGAAACGCCCGCAATGTCGCGTTCTACAAGAACGCCGAGCTTCACGGCATCCTCACGTGGGCGCAGGAGTCGGCGGACCAGCGCGAGCGGGAGCGCTTCTACCGTCGCGCGCAGGACCTCATCGGAAGCGAAGCGCCGTGGGTCCCGCTCGCCCACGCGGAGGTCGTCGTCGCATCGCGCACGTCCGTCGGCGGGCTCCTCGTGCATCCGTCGTCGTTGCTGTTCTTCCAGCGGGCCTTCCAGCGATGAGGGTGGGCGTGCCACGACGGCGCGCGAGTGACTACGTGCGCGCGCGGCCCGTCGGTTTCTTCGGGCGCCTGCGCCTCCGCCACAAGCTCGGGCTCCTCATCACGTTCGCTGCCGTCGCACCGATCTCCATCGCGGCGCTCCTCGCCACGCGGCTCGTCGTACAGAACCTCCGGGCGGGCGTCCGGGCGCAGACCGAGCGCACCATGCGCGTGGCGCTCAACCTCGTCATCGCGCGCGTGAAGGACGTCTTCGAGGAAACGAACCGCATCGCCGCGCTGCCCGAGCTGCCCGAGCTGCTCTTTCTCGACCCCGCGTCCGTCAAGGAGATGATGTCGCAGCACGACGACCTTTTCCGAGGTGGACTCGCGGAGTTCGCGGACGCCGACGGTCGCCTCGTCTCGGTTTACGCCACGCCCGGCACCCAGACCCAGGCGCTCGGCGTCGGCGAAGACGCCGAGCCGATCCGTCGCGCCCTGCAGTACGAGCGGCGCGTCACCATCGTGCGTGCCGGCAAGGGCCTCGCCATCCGAGCGAGCTCGCCCGTGGTCGATGATGCGTGGCGACTCCGTGGTGCCGTCGTCGTGACGGTGCCGCTCGACGCGGGCTTCACCGATCAGCTCAAGGCGCAGCTGGCTGCCGACATCGTCGTGTACTCGGGAAACGACCCCGTCGCTTCCTCTTTGCTCGCCGCCGACGGCCGGCGGGAGGTGGGACCGCAGGTGCCCATCGAGGTCGCGACGCGGGTGCGAGCGGGGGTCGGCCAGCTCGTCGACACGGAGGTGTCGCAGCACGTGTACTCGATGGGGCTGTCGCCGCTGAAGGATGCCGAGGGTGACCGGCTCGGTATGCTCGCGGTCGCGCTCGACGAGGAGCGCGTCATCGAGGCCAGGCGACGCGCATTGCTGTCGCTGTTCGGTGGCGGCGGAGCAGCGCTGCTCTTCGGGCTGCTCCTCGCGACCTTCCTTTCGCGTCGCCTCACGCGACCCATCAACCACCTCCACCTCGGCGCGCTCGCCGTCGCGCGTGGTGATCTCGAGCACCGCATCACGCCCGAGACCGGCGACGAGATCGGCGACCTCGCCGTCGCATTCTCGCAGATGACCCGCGCCGTGAAGGAGCACCAGGAGGGCCTCGCGGCGCGAATGCGCGAGATGGTGACCCTCTACGAGATCACGCGGGCCGTCACGGCCGTTGTCGGGCTGGACGAGGTGCTGCACAAGATCGCGTCCGAGGTCGCACAGGTGCTGGAGGCCGAGCGCTCGGCCCTGCTGTTGCTCGGCGCCGCGGGTGAGCTCGAGCTCGCTGCAGGCGTGGGCGACGCCGGCAGTGAGATCATCGCCGTTCTCGGCGAGGCGCTGCGCAAGCGCGGCGGCCCGGTGCGCCTCGCGGAGGTGGGTGACGAGCCGGAGCTGCGGCTCCTCGCGAAGAACGCGGGTGTCCACGGCGCGCTGCTCGCAGTGCCGCTCGAGCAGAAGGAGCGCGTGCTCGGCCTGCTCCTTCTGAGCCGCGTATCGCATCCATTCTCGGAGAGCGACCAGCGCCTCGTCGTGACGTTCGCGAACCAGGCTGCGACGGCCATCGCCAACGCGCAGCTCTACGACGCCGTGCAGAAGGCGTCCGAGGAGCTCGAGCGCAAGGTCAAGGAGCGCACCGTCGATTTGGTGCTCGCGAACCAGGAGCTCGAGAACACGCTCACGACGCTGCAGCAGGCGCAGGCCGCGCTTGTGCACTCCGAGCGCATGGCCGGCCTCGGTCAGCTCGTCGCGGGCGTCGCGCACGAGATCAACTCGCCGGCCGCTGCGATCCAGGGGGCGGTCGACAACCTCGCCGACAACGTCACGCGGCTCGCGCGGCGCGCGCGCGAGCTCGGCGAGCTGCGGTTGCTGCCGGAGGATCGGGCGCGCTACTTCGCGCTCGTAGAGCAGCTCACGCCGAGGCTCGCCGCCGCCAAGATCGAGGCGCCCGGCAAGGTGCGCAAGCAGGCGCGCGAGCTCACGGAGGCGCTCGCGCGCCTCGGCGTGGGCTCGGCGGAGGCAGCGTGTCGCACCCTCGTCGAGATAGGTGCGGTGGAAGCGGCGTATCAGGTTGCGCACCTGGCCGCGCGCGCGGAGAGCGCGGCGGGCGAGGAGGCGGCCGGGCAGGCGCTCACCGTGCTCGTCGGCTACATGGAGGAGTACGCGTATCTCTCGCGGAACACTCACGCGATCCGGCACGCGATCCGTCGCATCACGCGCATCGTCCGCTCGCTGAAGGGCTACTCCCACCTGGATCAGGCCGAGGTCGCGCCCGCCGATCTGCACGACGGCATGGAGAACACGCTCGTGATGCTGCACGCCGAGCTGAAGTACGGCATCAACGTGGTCCGCCGGTACGGGGAGCTCCCTCCCGTGCGGGTCTACGTGGACGAGCTGAACCAGGTGTGGACAAACCTCATCCACAACGCGGTGCAGGCGCTCGGAGGAGAGGGCGAGATCACCATCACCACCCGCGTCGATGGAGACGACGTGATCGTGGTCGTCGCGGACAACGGCCCGGGCATCCCCGAGGCCGTGATGCCGAAGATCTTCGAGCCCTTCTTCACCACGAAGCCCAAGGGCGAGGGCACCGGGCTCGGACTCGGCATCGTGCGGCAGATCATCGACAAGCACGGCGGCACCATTTCGGTGGAATCACGGCCCGGCGAGACGCGTTTCTCCGTGCGGCTGCCGATCGCGGGGCCACCGCCGAAGCAATGATGTTAATTTGAGCAACACGAGCCCGGGTTCGCGGGTCTCAGAAACATGCGGGTGTCGGCGAGCAGCGTGTCGAATGGAGAGGTGGTCCGTCTGTGAGCCCAGGTGGAAAGACGCGGGAGCACATCATCTGCGTGGACGACGAGGAGGGCATCCTCACGGCGCTGCGCCAGCAGCTCGGCGCGCGCTTCGGCGCCGAATGTCAGATCGAGGTCGCACAGTCTGCAAAGGACGCGCTCGAGCTGGTCGACGAGCTCGAAAGAGACGGTGAGCAGCTTGCGATCGTCATCGCGGATCAGATCATGCCCGGCATGAAGGGCGTCGACTTCCTCGAGGCGGTGCACAAGCGCTCTCCCGAGACGGCCAAGGTGCTCCTCACCGGTCAAGCGGGCCTCGATGCGGTCGTCGCCGCCATCAACCGGGCGGGCCTGAACCGCTACATCCCGAAGCCCTGGGACGAGCCAGACCTCCGCCTCACGGTCGAGAGCCTGCTCAAGGCGTTCCGCCTGCGCCGCGACAACGAAGGGCTAGTCGAGGATCTTCGTCACAAGAATGCGGAGCTCGAGACTGCCCGTCACAGCCTCGAGGAGAAGGTCCGCACTCGCACCACCGAACTCGAGAATGCAAACATTCGCCTCAGCCAGCTCGCCGTGACGGACGGGCTCACGGGCCTGTACAACCACCGTCACTTCCACGAGCAGCTTCGCCTCGCAGTCGAGCGCGCGCTCCGGACCGGCGGTCGAGTGGCGGCGCTCATGGTGGATGTCGACCACTTCAAGAAGTTCAACGATCGCGAGGGTCACCCAGGTGGCGACGAGGCGCTGCGGGCGGTGGCGCGCCTGCTCTCCGACGACCGCCGCCAGCTCGATGTCGTCGCGCGCTACGGCGGCGAGGAGTTCGCGCTGTTGCTCGAGAGCGTCACCAAGGAAGCAGCCGTCGAGATCGCCGAGAAGGTTCGCAGCCGCATCGCCGGTGCCAGCATCACCGGCGCCGAGAAGCAGCCACTCGGTCGCCTCACGGTCTCCATCGGCGTGGCAGTGTGCCCCGACGACGCGACCACGCCAGAAGCGCTCCTCGAGGCAGCCGACGTGGCGCTCTACCGCGCGAAGAAGTCCGGTCGTGACTCGGTCGTCGTCAGCGGCGTGGGGTAGTCGCCCGCGGGGTCTGCTGCTCGGTGCCGCCTCGTGCAGCTCCCGCCGAAGCTCGCGTTCTACGCGCGGGTCGCGACGGCCTTCTTCGAACGGCTGAGCGACGTGCGGGTCGCCTGCGAGCCGCGCAACGCGAGCTGGTTCACCGAGCGCGCCGGCAGCGTGCTGCGCGAGCACCGGATCGCGCGCATCGCGTCAGACCCTGCGCGGGTGCCGGACGCAGCGTAGCCCGGCGGCTTCCGCGGCCTCGAGTATCACCGCCTGCACGGCTCACCCCGCATGTACTGGTCGGCGTACGAGCTCGAGTACCTGGACGGTTCGCGTCGCGGGTCGCAACCGCGGGGGTCGAGACGTGGTGCGCTTTCGACGGCACGGCAGCCGGGTTCGCCGCTGACAACGCGCTCGAGCTGCAGTGCCGCGTTCAGTCGAGGACGCGAACCACGCCGGTCTCGACCGAGTAGACGGCGCCGACGATCTCGACGCGCTTTGCGAGCACCAGCTCCTCGAGCATGCGGCTACCGTAGCGGAGATGACTCACCGAGGCGCGAACATTGGCGGCCACGCACGCGTCGAGGCGGACGGCCTCGTCGGGCTCGCGCAGCGCGACGTCTCGGATGTTCGGCGCGATGCGCTCGGTGATGGACGCGATGTTCCGGGTGTCCGCGTCGTGACCCTCGAGCGTGCGCAGGGTGGCGCGCACGGCACCACAGCGCGTGTGCCCCATCACGAGCACGAGCTGGGTCCCGAACTGCGAGACCGCGAACTCGACGGAGCCCACCTGCGATGGTGCAACGACGTTGCCGGCGACGCGCACCACGAAGAGGTCGCCGAGGCCGACGTCGAACACAATCTCGGCTGGGACGCGCGAGTCGGAGCAGCCGACGATGACAGCGAAGGGCTGCTGGCCCTCGGTGAGATCCGCGCGGAAGCCCGTGTACGCGGTACCGAGCCCGGCGACGAAGCGCTCGTTGCCCTGCAGCAGCCGTTCGACCTCGCCCTTGCCGACGTCGGTCATGCCGCCACCAGCTCTGCGAGACGTGCGCGTTCTGGTGCGTGGAGCAGTTGATCGAGCCAGCGGCCTGCCTCGACGATGTCGGTGAGCCCACGGCGGTCGGACTGATTGCGCATCGACTTCGCCAGCTCGATGGCAGCGCTCATGGTCTTTACGATCTGCGTCGAGAGGAGCTGCGGCGCGGGGGCGCAGGTCACTGCGACGCGCTCGACCTTCGACGTGGCGTGCGTGGCCATGGTCAGCAGTCCTTGCATGACGTCGAGCGACAGGGCGAGCAGCTTTCGTGGGTCGGCGAAGAGGATCGACCACCCGCCGAGCGTGGCCCGGACGCGGGTGCGGAACTGACGCATCTCCTCTGCAGTCATCTCCCCGATGAGGGGGTACTCGACGAGGCGTCCCACGCGGCGGTCGATGTGATGCGGCATGCGGCCGACATCCTACAACACGACCACCGCGGGACGCACGCCGCGCGCTCGCTCGAACACCCTGCCGATCACTCGACTGGCTGCCTCGGAGGTCGTGGTGGGCCCGAGCGCCTCGAGTACTGCCTTGACGATGGGCGCGAGCGCGGGCAGCTCGCACACACCGAACGCGCGGATCGTCCACTGTCCCTGGGCGTCGCGTCCGGCGAGGACGAGCCCACCACGCGAGAGCTTGATGCGGTCCTTCAGCGTGGCCGGGCCGATGTCCCCGAGCGCCGCGTTCGGACCCTGTCCCTCGAGCGAAACGCGGCCGCTCGGCACCTCGCCGATGCGGCGGGCGCCTGCGCCTGCTCCGATCTCCCACACGTCGCCGTCGCGGACGCGCGCGACCTGCACGCCGAGCCCCTCGGCGAGCGTCGCGAGCGCCTCGAGCTGGCGTGCGCGGCCGTGCAGCGGTGCGACCACCGCAGGGCGAAGCGCCCGAATGAGCTCGGAGAGCTCGTCGATGGCGGCGTGACCCGACGCGTGCAGCTCGGGCCGATCGACGATGACGATGCCGCGCTCGAGGAGCTCGTCCACGATCCGCTCGACGCGCAGCTCGTTGCCCGGCACCGGACGCGACGAGAAGATCACGGCGTCACCTGGATCGAGCGCGAGCTTGCGGTGCTGGTCGGACGCGAGCTTGCCCAGCGCGGACAGCGGCTCGCCCTGGCTGCCGGTGGCGACGAGCAGGACCTTGTCGGGCGGTGCCCAGGACGCCGCGTCCTCATCGATGACCAGCTCGGCCGGCGGGCGAAGGAGGCCGAGGGAGCGACCGATCTCGGTGGTCTCGCGGAGCCCGCGCCCGATGAAGCAGATCTGGCGGTCGCACGCCTGCGCGACCCGGCACAGCGCTGCAACTCGCCCGACGTTGGACGCGAACTGGGTGACGAGCACGCGCTGCTTGCACGCCGCGACTGCATCTCGCAGTGCGATCTCCACGTCGGCCTCGCGGCGGGAGCGCCCGGGCCGCGTCGCGTTGGTGGAGTCGAGCGCGAGCAGCGCGACGCCGCGCGCGCCGATTGCCTCGAGCCGCGTGAGATCGGCACGACCTTCGTCGTCGAGCTCCAGCTTCAGGTCGCCGGTGTGCACGATCGTCGAGCCACCCGAGGTGAGCGCGATCGCGCACGCGTCGGGGATCGAGTGCGCGACCGGCAGCGCCTCGAGCGAGAAGCCGCCGAGCTCCACGATGGAGCCGGGCGACAGCACGTGCAGGTCGCCGCGCATGCCGTGCTCGCGCAAAAGGTTTTCCGCCATGCGCATGGTGAAAGGACGGCCGTACACGGGCGCAGGTGCGGCGGCGAGCCCCCGAGGAAGCGCGCGGAGGTGATCTTCGTGCGCGTGCGTGATGACCCACGCCACGACCCGTTCGCGCTCGGCTGCGAGCCAGCGGAAGTCCGGGAGGAAGAGCTCGACGCCGGGTGCTTCGACCTCCGGGAACTGCGCCCCGCAGTCCACCACCACGATCGGACGCACACCGTCGGCGTCGGGTACACCTTCGTACGCGGTGATGTTGCGACCGAACTCGCCGCAGCCACCGAGCGGGATCATGCGGAGAGCTTTCGTCATGCGCGCCTGCCGCGTACCATGGAACGATGAGCGGAAGCACGATGGACGTTGCCGTACTCGGTGCCGGCAGCTGGGGGACCGCGCTGGCGAAGGTGCTCGCGGACCGTCAGCACCGCGTGACGCTCTGGGGCCGGAACGAGGCGTACGCGCAGGCGATCGAGCGCGCGCGCCAGAACGAGAAGTACCTTCCCGGCGCCATGCTCGGCGAGACGCTGCACGCCACGTCCGACCTGCGCGCTGCCGTTGCGGGCAAGCAGTACATCGTGTCCGTCGTGCCGTCGCATACGACGCGCCAGGTGCTGAGCGAGGCGGGCGTCGCCATGCATGCCGACGCCATCGTCGTCTCGGCCAGCAAGGGCATCGAGAACGACACGCTCGAGACGATGGACGACGTGATGAAAGCCGTGCTGCCCGGGCGGATCGGGTCTCGCCTCGCGTTCCTGTCGGGTCCGAGCTTCGCGCAGGAGGTGGGCAAGAGCCTGCCCACGGCAGTGGTCATGGGCTCGCGCGACCGCATCGTGGCGGAGAGTGCAGCGGAGCTGTTTCGCGGCGAGCGTTTCCGCGTGTACACGTCGGACGACGTGATGGGCGTGGAGCTCGGCGGCGCGCTGAAGAACGTGATGGCGATCGCGGCCGGCATCATCGACGGGCTCGGCCTCGGTAACAACACGCGCGCGGCGCTCATCACGCGCGGGCTCGCCGAGATCACCCGCATCGCCGTGCGCCGCGGCGCGAACCCGCTCACGCTCTCTGGCCTGGCAGGCATGGGCGACCTCATCCTCACGTGCACCGGTGACCTCTCTCGCAATCGCACCGTCGGCATCGGGCTCGGGCAGGGCAAGACGCTCGCGGAGGTGCTCGCATCGATGAGCCAGGTGGCCGAGGGCGTGAAGACCACCAAGAGCGCCTACGACCTGAGTCACAAGGTCGGCGTCGAGATGCCGATCACGGAGGCCGTTTACCAGGTGCTGTACGAGGGGAGACCTGCGAAGGACGCGGTTCCGGCGCTCATGGGACGCGCGCCGAAGCACGAGCTTGCCTGAGCTGTTCCCACACGGAAACGCCCCGTGCCGTGGCGCGCGGGCATGGACCGCCACGCATGCTAGGGTGACCTACATGATCGCGCGCCCCGCGGTCAGCGTCGTCGCTGGCCTCCTCTCTCTGGCTCTCTGCTTTCCCACGGTCGCTTGCGCAGAAGAGCCGAAGGATCCCGCGACGGCGGCCGATGCAGCCGCAAACAGCCCCGAGGCACCGGCCGCCGAAGCACCCAGGCCGCCCGAGCCTGCGAGGCCCGCTGCCGGGTCGATGGACTTCGACCTGTTCGACGACGGCACCAAGAAGCCGGCAGCCCCAGGCCTGGACCTGCGCGTCACCTCGCCCAACCAGAATCCGGAGATGATTGCGCGCATCTCGCGCCGGCGCCGCCTGATCCTGCAGCTCCACCAAGGCTTCGGCTTCGCCACGCTCGCGCTGCTCGCGGCCACCGTCGTGATCGGCCAGCTCAACTACGTGGACAAGTACGGCGGCGACTTCACGAACCGCTACCAGACCGTGCACCTCGGCCTCGCCACGGCGTCCACCGCGCTGTTCGCCGTGGATGCCGGCCTCGCGCTGTTCGCGCCCACTCCGTACAAGAAGCCCATCCGCGCCGACGCGGCGCTCGTCCACAAGATCATGATGGGCGTTGCAGCAGCGGGCTTCATCACCGAGATCATCCTCGGACCGCTCACGGCCGCGAAGGCTGGGGATCTCCATCAGCGCGACTTTGCGCTCGGGCACGTCGTCACCGGCTACGTGACCTTTGCGTCGATGCTCGGTGGTTATCTCGCGTACGTCTTCTAGAGGAACCCATGCGAATCATGATTTCACTGATCAGCACGATGATTCTCGGCGGCTTCGGCCTGGCCGCCGCCACCGTGCGGGCCGATGGGCTCGTGAACTTCTCGGTCAAGAGCGACGAGAGCAAGGTCACGTACCACATCGTCCACAAGTTCCATAAGGTCGACGGCGTCTCGAAGAAGGTGGAGGGGAGGCTGCGCATCCTCCCCACCGGCGCGGCGCAGGTGGCCATCCGCGTGCCGGTCGAGTCGTTCGACTCGGACAACGTCAACCGCGACGAGCACATGAAGGAGACGGTCGAGGCCGCGAAGTATCCCATCGTCGAGGTCAAGGCCGCGGGCGAGGGCGTGACGATCCCCACCACGTTTCCTGCCACGATCGTGAAGACGATGAAGGCCCAGGTGGCCTTCCACGGCATCACGCAGCCCATCGACATCCCGGTCACCATCGTGTTCTCGGCCGCGAACAAGGCGGTGGCCACCACGTCGTTTTCGGTCAGCCTCGATGCATACAAGGTCGAGCGACCGAGCCTCATGTTCGTCAAGATCGATGACGCGATGAAGCTCGACGCATCCCTCACGCTCGTCCAGTAGGCACACGCCATGCGCATCACGCGTCGAACGTTCGTGAAGGGGGGGCTCGCCGTCCCGGTGCTGCCGGTGCTCGCAGGCAGCGGCTGCGGCAACGATGTGAGCGCGGCGCCCCTCGTCGATACCACGGTCGACGACAATCCCGGCTCTCCGCGCTACGGTCAGATCGAGGTCGCGGTGCCGATGTACCCGCAGCTCGCGGCAGTCGGTGGCGCGGTGACGCTGCGTGTCGCGTCCCTGCCGGACGGGCAGCGCCCCTTCACGATTCCCCCGAAGGGCGTGTTGCTCTTCCACCGTGATGCCAGCGACGGCTCGGCCGAGTTCGTCGCCACGCGCGCCGACTGCCCACACCAGGGCTGCCCGCTCGGCTACTCGGCGAAGGAGGATCGTGTCGAGTGCCCGTGTCACGGATCGAAGTTCCTCGCCGCAGGTGACCAGAGCGATCCGGCGGCGTGCGCGGGACTCGCGGTGCACCTCCCGGCGCGGAGCAACCTCGCGGTGTACGGCGTCGAGGTCGACGGCCTTCGCGTGTGGGTGAACCTGCAGACCGACCGCTCGTGCGGCGCCATCTCGTTTCCTCCCGTCGTCGGCGGCACCATCACCATCCCGGTCTCCGACTTTCCGGTGCTCGGTGTCGTCGGCGGTTCGCTCGTCGGTGCGCCGGCGGGGCTCGGGGACACCATCATCGTTGCGCGCACCGAGGACCAGACGTTCATCGCGCTGTCCGACATCTGCACCCACAGGCAGTGCGCGGTGGCGCTCGACGCAGGCAACATCCAGCTCGTCTGCCCGTGTCACGGCTCCATCTTCGCCTACGACGGCTCCGTCACGGCAGGGCCCGCAACGAAGCCGCTCAAGCGCTACACCACCACGTTCGACGGCAAGAACGTCGTCATCACCGCGGCGTGAGTGTCTCCCGGCGCGGCCTCGTGAAGGCGGGGCCGGCGCTGCCCGTGCTCACCGGGCATGCGGCCGCGGTCGGGAAGCGCGCTGACCCTGCCCGTCGCGCCGGTGAAAATGCAAGCGTGCCGTTCTCGGAGTAGCGGAAGGGCATCGTCATCCACCGTGACGCGGCGGACGACTCCCCGGGCCCCCCGTCGACGGGGGCAAGATGGCGCTCACGCTCGCGAAGTGGTCGCCACACCGTCGTCGGTGTGTACGCATGTGGGCTGCTGCGACGTGAAGCTGAACCTTGCGGATCGTCGCATGCACTGCCGCTGCGTCGCTACGAAACCAGGTTCGACGGCGAGACCATCGTCATCTCCTCGCCCTGACCGTCCACAGCGTGACGCCGTCGCCGAGGTCGCGGTCCGGCGAGAGCCCATGCGCCCCGAGGAGCGCGGGCAGCGTGGTGCGATCGAGGTCGAAGCGCGCGAGCTCCTTGTAACCGAGCGATGCGGGCTCGTCGTCGAGGCGCACGCTCACGACCCGGCCCGAGCGCGCGAGGGCCTCGTCGAGCGCGACACCTAGGCCGGCGGCGCCACCGCGCGCGGCCGCGTGGAACACGAGGGGGAAAGGCTCCACATCGTCGCGGACGAGCACGAGGGACTCGTCCCATCCGTGTCCGGGCATGAGCACGAGGTCGTGCGCGGCGAGGTGCGCGGCTGCGCGCGTGGCGGCGTCGACGGCCTGGCGATCGCCGGAACGCGGCAGCCACAGCGCCACATTCACGAGGCCGAGCAGCGCGACGACGAGCCAGCTCGGACGCGCGCACATCCACACGAGCGGCAGCACGAAGATCCAGCGCTCGGGGTCCGACGGGAAGAACACGACGCCCACGACCGCGTACGGCACGAGCCACGCGACGAGGAGCCGGCGTTCGAGCGCGCCCACGGGCCGGAGCAGCACCGCAAAGCCGATCGCGACCGTCGTCGGCAGCACGACCCGGAGCATCGAGGCCTCGTAGGGATAGGGGACGAACACGAGGGTCCGCAGCGCGCCCCAGCAGGCCACGAGCGGCGTGTACGCGTGGAGCGGGTAGGAGAAGCCGTGCGACGCGTGGGACAGCGAGCCGAGCGTCCCGGACGCGAGGTAGGCGGCCAGGGTCACCGACACCGCCACGAGGAAGAAGCGCACGCGGGACGTCGTCAGCGTCAGCGCTGCGAGGCCGAAGAGAGCGTTCTCGATGTGGAGGAGCGTGGCCAGCGCGAGCAGGAGCGCACCCGCGACGACGCGGTCTTCGTCGAGCGCCCACACCACGCAGAGCACGGCAGCGAGCGCGAGACTGTAGCTCTCGAGGTCGCAGCCCACGCCGAGCAGGCCGGCCGAGGCCGCGAGGCCGGCGCCCGCGACCAGCCCCGCGCGGTCGCCGCGGCGCCTGCCGACGATCCTCAGCATCGCCACGCACGCGGTGGCCGCACCGAGCGCGGAGAGCACGCGACCCGGCCAGACGGCGTCAGCCAAATGCGTCCCCACGACTCCGAGGTGCCGAGCCGCGTGCCAGCACGCGCGCAGCAGCGGCACGTACGCGAGGTGGCCGGGGTAAAGGACGCCGTCGCGAGCGGCCTTGATGTACCCGATGCCATCGCCGTTCACCTCTCGTGGTGACAGTGCGAGGCAGGCGGCAAAGGTGGCGACGAAGAGCGCAACAGCTACTGCATTTCCGCGTGCTAAGCTCTCGTCGTGAAGGTCGGCCTGTCCATCGATGCGCGCTACGCCGCGCACGTCGCGCCTGCCAAGGCCGACCGTCCGCCCGGGGTCGCTGGCCACCCCGAGCACCCGGGGCGCCTGACCGCCATCGAGGAGGAGCTCTCCGCGCGAGGCCTCCACGCGCGCACCGTGGCCATACCGGCCCGGCTCGCCACGCGCGCCGAGCTCGAGCTCGTGCACACCCCGACGTACCTCGACGAGCTCCGCTCCACCATCGCAACCCAGCACAGCGGCTGGTTCGACCCCGATACGTACTTCGCCGAGGGCAGCTACGACGCGGCCGTGCTCGCGGCCGGCGCCACCGTCGACTGCGTGATGGCCGTCGTCGAGGGACGCGTCGACCGCGCGTTCTCCCTCGTCCGGCCGCCGGGCCACCATGCGCTCGCCGATGGCGCCATGGGCTTTTGCCTTTTGAACAACGTCGCCGTCGCGGCCGCCTGCGCGCGCGCGGCCGGACAGCGGGTCGCGATCTTCGATTGGGATGTTCACCATGGCAACGGGACGGAGGCCATCTTCTACGAAGACGGCGATGTCCTCTACGTCTCGATGCACGAGTGGCCGCAGTTCCCTGGGACCGGCGCGCGCATCGACGTCGGGCGCGGCGCCGGGATGGGTGCAACGCTGAACGTGCCGGTTCCGTCGGGGACCACGAGCCAGGAGTACCTCGACCAGTTCCGTGCCGTCGTGCTCCCGGCCCTCTTCCAGTTCGCGCCGGATCTCATCCTCGTGTCCGCCGGCTTCGACGCGCACCGCGACGATCCGCTCGGGGGCCTCGTCCTCGACGACGACACCTACCGCACGCTCACCCTCGAGCTCCTCGCCATCCAGCCGAAGCTCGCGCTCGTCCTCGAAGGCGGTTACTCGCTACCCGCGCTCGCCCGTTCCGTGGCGCTCGTGATCGAGACGCTCCTCGAGAGCGAGCGGACCACGCTCGTCACGCCGCGCAGGTCCGGACGCCCGGCCTCCCCGCACCCGTGAATCCGGAGCGCATCGGGGACTACGAGCTCCTCGAGTACCTCACCGCCGGTGGGATGGCGGATCTGTACCTAGCGCGCGGGCCGGCGCAGGACGGGCCCATCGTGCTGAAGACGATCCAGCGCAAGTACGTCGAGCTGACGCGCGTCGTGAAGATGTTCATCGACGAGGGGCGCATCGCGAAGGCGCTCGATCACCCGAACATCGTCCGCATCTACGACGTCGGCGCGGCGAGCGGCGCGTACTTCATCGCGATGGAGTTGATCGTCGGACGAGATCTCCTCGCCATCGCGCGCCGCGGCATCGAGGCCGGTCGCTTTTTGCCCATGCACCTGGCCGCCGCGATCC
>JAYTLP010000465.1:0-4216 GCA_043729375.1 Myxococcales bacterium | reverse complement strand
TTCACGACCACCGTCGGGGCTGGCGGGGGGGGGGGGGGGAGTCGGACGGAACAGCTCGCAGCCTCCGCACACCCCATAGAGGGCGAGCGCGCTCATGGTTAACAGTTTCTTGGTCATGCGCCTCCATCCGGTTCTGTCCGGATTGACCTTGTGATGCCCGAAGTGTGTCTTCGGCTTCGCACGAACGTGGCCCCCGCCCGAGGAACCTGGCGACGCGGTCCTACCTCGAGCGGGCCAGCGACGGAAACTGAGGGGCCAGCTTCGTGTCCATGGTGACCCGTGGCGTCTTTATACGCGCGGTCTCACGGCCGGCTGCCGCCTGCGCCGCGACATGGGCCTCGTAGGCGCCCACGGGTAGCAGCTGCACGATCGGCGCGGCGAGGCGCAGCGTCTCGCGCTTCTTCTCGTACTCCGCGTTCGCATCGACGAGGCCGACCTCGAGCGCGCGTGCGAGCTCGTCCAGCATCGCCTGCTCGATGCCCGTCGACAGCTCGAGCAAGAGCACGTAGCCCGGCGGCTGACCCCACTCGGGCGCGAGGCAGAAAAAGCGCGCGCGCAGGCCGCGACTCGTGAGCATCTGCTCGACCACGCGACCGACCTGCTCCTCCGTGAGCTTCTCGCCCGTGAGCGACGCGACCGCGGAGGTCTTGCGGCGAAATTGCAGCAGCGGCGCTTTGCCCATGCGCCCGACGACGGACACGAGGTCGCCCATGCCGTATCGATAGAGCCCCCGCGAATTGGTGACGAGCAGCTCGCCCTCGTCGCCGTCCTTCGCGGCGAACAGCGGCACGACCCCGTGCTCGCCCTTGAGCTCGAGAAACACGGACTGCAAGAGCGGCACGCCGGCGCCGCGATCGTCGACGGTGACCGTCACGCGGCCCTCGCTCGACGTGTAGCCGTAGTCCCACACCGGGATCGGTCCGAACGTGTCGGCGAGATCCTGGCGATAGAGCCCCGCGCCCGCGTTTATCCAGCAGCACAGGATCGACAGCGCGGGCCACACCGCGGCGGGCGTGAGCTTGCCGTCGCGCGCGAGGATGTCCTCGAGGACCTTCGCCCTCGCGTGATCTGCGGGCAACAGCGACGAGAGCGCGGCGGCCACCTGCGGATCGATCTCCTCGTGCGAGAGGCCCCCGTCGTGCACGGCGCGCACGAGTCGCGGACCGTCGGCGACGAGTCGCTGCGCGACGAGGAGCAGCGTCGAGGGATTCACCGCCGACAGGCGCACGAAGCTGCGCCGCAGCGCGAACGCGAGGACGGCGTAGTTGCGGCCCGTGACCGAGCCTACCTGGTACGCATCGTACGGCACGAGCTCGGTGTACGTGCCGCGCGCCACCTCTTGCCCGTAGAACCAGCCGGACACCGCGCCGATGGGCAGGCCCGTCGGCATCGCGCCCTCGATGCGGTTCACGTAGCGCAGCTCTGAGCGCCCCGCGACCTCCGGATGCGCGGCCTCGAGGAAGCGTTGCTCGAGCGCCATCCAGCGGACCGTCTCGTCGTAGAAGCCGGAGTTGATGAGCACGTACTTCTTCCGCCCCGTGGTACCGCTCGACGTGGCGAGGTAGACGACGTCGTCGCTGACGAGGACGCGAGCCTCGCCCTCGATCATGCGTGTGACGTAGGGCTCGAGTGCGTCGTACGTGGCCTCGGGAACGCGCGCTGCGTACTGCTCGTACGTCTCGATGCCGGCAAAGCCGTGGTCCCTGCCGTACGCGGAGTCGCGGTTGTGTATGACGAGGCGTCGCAGCGTCTCCCGCTGCGCAGCTTCCGGATCGGAGAGTGCGTCGTCGAAGCTCAAGTCGGATCTTCTTTCGGGAGGCGCTCGTGCACCGGCTCACCCGTGAGGTGGGAGAGCTTGAAGTTCACCGCGCCGCCGCTCGAAAGGCCGCTCGCCTGCAGCGCCTCGAACGAACCGCGCCTCACGCGCCGCAGCACGATCGGACCGAGGCGAGCCGAGCTGCGTTTGGCCTCGTACTCCACATTGAGCCGCATGAGCTGCGCATCGACCGTCACCGCGAGACGGGAGGCGTCGGTCGCGCTGCCCAGATCGACCGAGAGTACGTAGTACGGCAGCGCCTCGATCTGCGGCGAGAGCATGAAGTGGACGGGCGCGAGCTGCAGCGATGCGCACGCGCTCGAGACGGCCTGCTCCACCTGCAGCTCCGTGAGCTTCTCGCCGGTGACGGAGCTCGTTCGACCCTTGCGCGCGAGGAAGTGGAACGTGGGTGAGCGACCCGCCAGGCCGTCGACTTGCACCAGGTCACCGATGCGATAGCGAGTCATGCCCGTCGGCGACGTGAGGACGAGCTCGTAGCGCTGGCCTTGCTGGAGCTCGTGCAGCAGCAGCGTCTCGGTGCCGTCGAAGGGTTCGGGCAGGAACTCGAAGAAGGTGGACTCGAGCGCGGGCGCACCGCCGAGATCCGCGTCGGCCAGCGGCAGCGCCACGACGCCCTCCGAGGCTGCGTAGATGGGCGCGCGGATGCGAACGTCGCCGAAGGCAGCGCGGAGGTGCGGCTCGAAGAGCTGACACGTACCACCCCGCCACGTGACGAGCAGCGAGAGGTTCGGCCACAGGTCGCGCGCACCGATGGGGCGGCCGAGTGACGACAGCGAGCGGGCGCGCGGCGGGTCAGCCTTCGAAATCTCGCGGCACAGCCGCTCGGTCTCCTCGCCGAGCACCCGCGACAGGAGGAGCAGAGTTGTCGGGTTGGTGGCGCGGAGCGCGTGGAGGTCCCAGCCCTGAGCGGTGAGCGCCATCTGAAAGAGGCGTTCTCGCGCGTCCACAATGCTGCAGACCGCGCGGCCGACCCCGCCTTGCAGCGCATGGTCGAACGCGAAGAAAAACGGATCCTCCGTCAGCGCGACGTCGTAGAGGCGCGACACGTACGAGTCCACCGGCAGGCCGAGTGCCTCCTGCGTGGTGGAGGAGAGCTGGTACAGCCCGACGGCGCGCGGGGTTCCGCCGTCGAGAGGCAGCGTCGGTGCGTCGCGGAACATCGCCGCGGAGAAGACGTCGTGCGCGCGCTTGATCGAGTCGCGGAACGACGCCGTGTAGGGGATGAGCTTCGGCTTGCCGGTCGACGCGGAGGTTCGCAAGAGGCACAGCGGCGTCTCGCCCGACAGGTCCTGCGGGCGCGGCTCGATGTACGCGCGCAGGCCCTCGAAGTCCCGCAGCGGCACGTCGCGACGGAACGCGTCCGCGATCGCCGCAAACGGCAACCCTCGAGCGACGAGCGCATCGAGCCCGTGCTCCTTGCCGAACCGACCCGTGCCGAGCTGGCGAAGGAGCCGTACGAGCGTGTCGTGCTGCGCGAGTTCGGGCTGCGCGAGCGTCTCGTCGAAGCGTTTCGTGATCGCGGCGTAGTCCACGGGACGCCGATCTTATCGCAGAGCCGCGCGGAGGTCGCCGGGATCCCGAGTCCAGAAGCGCTCGCCGAAGCCACCGGGCCGGACGGCAGCCGCGTGCGTGCGCACGAGATCGTCGGGGCGATCCATCCCCATGAAGCGGAGCTGGGATGCGTACGCGCGGACCGCCGCGATGCGCGTTCCGAGGGTGTGAGCGACGTCGACGGTGAGCTGCTCGAGCGGGTCCGCGCGCAACGACTCGAGCCGCGCAGCGAGCTTGCCGGCGCGCGTGACGTAGGGAAAGTCCTCGTAGTGATGCACCGCCACGCCGGCCTCGCGCAGCCGGTCGTGCGCAGAGAAGCACAGCACGTGGTCGACATGCGTTGCGATGCCGAGCGGCAGGAACACGCGCTCGGCACCCTCGCACGACGCCACGAGGCGCTCGGCGATCTCGTGCGCGAGCGGTGCGAGCGAGGGTCCCGGCGGCCGGAGCAGCGCGCCGCTCGAATGCACCGGCGGATCCCGGTACAGCGCCTCGTGGAGGTCGAGGCTCTCACCGCGGGCGCCGAGGATCTCGAGCGCTCGGACGTTCTCCGCCCGCCGCATCGGCAGAGGGTCGCGACCCGCACCCCAGGCCGCGTGCAGCATGCGCGCGAACAGCGACAGTGACCGCGTCGGGTCCGGGCTGCGATCGAACACCGTGAGGATCGTGCACGGCGCCTCGCCGGCGGCCTCCGCTCGTGCCCCCAAGAGCGAGACGGTGCCGCCGCACGACCACGCGACGTCATCGAGGTGCGGCTGCACGAAGACGTTCACCTGGCCCTGTTATACACGTGCGGGAGACGCACAGAGCCGAACCATGTAAACTGTA
>JAYTLP010000464.1:0-4238 GCA_043729375.1 Myxococcales bacterium | reverse complement strand
AGCGACAACGTCCGGCCTCGACAACCCTCGCGTGCGGGATCGTATGCTCTCCACGATGACGTCGTCGACCCACGGGATCTGCGGCACGCTCGCGCTGCTGCTGCATGCGACGATTGCGCGAGCCGAGCCGCCGCGTCAGCTCGCGTGCCTCGCGCGGTACTACGCGCTCCGGCCCGTGAATGACACGGCCTGGGCCGGCATGCTGCCCGATGGCACGCGCCTCACGTGGGACGACGGCGCGGGCAAGACGCTGGCGCAGGCCCTGGCGTCACCCGATCTCGAGGACATGCTCTCGCGCCCCTATCGCGCTGGCGCGATCGCTCCCGTGCTCGACCCCGACGACGATCCGGGCCGGGTGCGGGTGGACGCGCTGTTCTCGTCGACGTATCCGCGCGCCGACATCACGACGACCGTCTTCATGGGGCACCGGCTGAAGGTGCACGGCAAGGTGGTGGCCCCGCTCGCGCGGGTGGCCGGGCGGCTACGGCGCATCGACGTGGGGCCGTGGATGAACAAGCTCTCGGGAACCTTCGTCGTGCGCAACATCGCGGGCACCGATCGTCCCAGCAACCACAGCTACGGCATCTCGCTCGACCTCGACAGCGCGCGCACGCAGTACTGGCGGTGGGATCGTCCGCCGCGCTGGCACAACACCGTGCCACGGGCCATCGTCGACGCGTTCGAGGCGGAGGGCTTCGTGTGGGGCGGCCGCTGGTACCATTACGACACCATGCACTTCGAGTACCGCCCCGAGCTGCTCGACCCCGCATGTAGACCGGAGGCCCGGTGAAGGGTCGGACCAAGCTGTTCGTCGTCGCCACACTGATCTGCGCGCTGGTCTACGAGCTCCCGTTGCTGGCCGACCGACAGCTCAACAAGGTGCGGCCGCAGACGTACCCGCCGACCGCGGAAGCGCGCGCGCTGCACGCAACGCTGCGCATCGTGGACCTTCACGCCGACTCGTTGATGTCGCCGCGCGATCTGACGAAGCGGTCGTCGCACGGTCACGTGGACCTGCCGCGGCTGCGCGAGGGCAACGTGGCGCTGCAGGGCTTCGGGCTCGTGACGCAGGTGCCACGCGGCATGAACATGGAGCGCAACGACGACCGCACCGATCTCATCCGCTTCGTCGCGATCGCTGGCCACTGGCCCGTGGCCACGTGGTCGAGCCCGCTCGAGCGCGCCCTGTACCAGGCCCACAAGCTCGCCGCGCTGGACGGCGTCCTCGTCGTGCGCACCCGCGACGATCTCGCGCAGCTTCTCGAGCGTCGCAAGGCCGAGCCCGCGCTCGTCGGTGGCCTGCTCGGCATCGAGGGTGCGCACGCGCTCGAGCAGCAGCTCTCCAGCCTCGATGCGCTCTTCGACGCGGGCGTTCGCGTGGTGGGGCTCGCCCACTTCTTCGACAACCGCTGGGCGGGCTCCGCCCACGGTGTGCACAAGGGCGGTCTCACCACCGAAGGTCGCACGCTGCTCGCGGCCATCGAGGCCAAGGGCATGATCGTTGATCTGGCGCACTCGTCCCCGCAGACCATCGACGACGTGCTCGCCCTCGCGACGCGCCCGCCGATCGTGTCGCACACCGGCGTGGTCGGCACGTGTCCCGGCCCGCGCAACCTCACCGACGCGCAGCTCCGCGCCGTTGCCGGAAAAGGCGGGCTCATCGGTATCGGCTTCTGGGACATCGCGACGTGCGGCAACGACCCCGCGTCCATCGCGCGGGCAATCCTCCACGCCACCGCGGTGGCAGGAGCCGACCACGTGGCGCTCGGCTCCGACTTCGACGGCGCCGTGACGACGCCGTTCGACGCGGCGGGCCTCGTCCACGTCACCGATGCGCTCTTGAAGGCGGGCGCCGACGCCGAGACGATCCGCAAGGTCATGGGCGAAAACGCCATCGCGCTGCTCTCGCGTATCCTTCCGGCCGCCCGATGACGCCGCGGTCGCGCCGAGACCCCTTCCTGTGGAGCGCCGCGCTCGTACTGGCGGTCGTGTCGCTGTTGCCGGTGTGGGGCCCGCGCCTCCTGCCCATGCTCGATCAGCCGAACCACCTCGCGGCGATCCAGGTGTGGAACAAGCTCGCCGATCCGACGTGGGGCCTGCAGCGCTTCTACGAATCGTCGACGGTGCCGGTGCCGTACTGGGGCTACTATTTCCCCGTCCACGTGCTGTCGAGCGTGCTCGATGTGGAGGTCGCCAACAAGCTCTTCCTCAGCGTGTACGTGCTCGCGATCCCCGCCTCGGTCGCGTACCTCGCGTCGAGCCTCGGCCGCAGCGGCTGGGTCTGCCTGCTCGTGTTCCCGCTCGCGTTCAACCACAGCTGGGCGTGGGGCTTCCTGTCGTACGTGCCGGGCATGCCGCTCGTGCTGTTCTCGCTCGGGCTGCTCGCGCGCTATTTCCGTCTCCCGACGAACCCACGGCTCGCCGCGTTCTTCGCCGCGCTCACGGCCACGTACTTCATGCATCTTCTGCCGTGGATAGCGCTCGGCGCGCTCGCGACCCTGTACGTCGTGGGGCAGCTGCGGCCATGGAGCCGGTCGGTGCGCGTCGCGGGCGTGCTGCTCGCGTCGCTGCTCTTCGCCGTGTGGAACACCGTCTACTGCGCCGAGACGCACCGCACCGTCGACGGCCACTTCCGCGTGCAGGCCGCGTGGTTACCTTTTTTGCAGGTGGTCCGCGAGCTGCCGTCGCGAATCCTCCAGCGCTGGGACGGCGCGCTCGTCGCGAACGGCGTGACGGTCGTGCTCGGGCTCTCCCTCCTCGCGCTGGCGTGGACGGGTCGCAACGAGCCGCGCTCGGGTCGCTCGTTCATCGAGCGCTGGTTCCCGGAGCTGTGCGCAGGGCTCATGCTCGGCGCGTACCTGTTCATGCCGGTCAAGCTCGTGCAGCCCGCCTGGATCTGGTTCGTGAACACGCGCTACCTCGCGCTCGCGGGGCTCTTCGCGGCAGTGCTCGTGCGGGGTCCGATCGAGGGCCGCCGGCGACTCCTGCTCTTACCCGCCGTGCTCGCGTCGCTCTTCTACATGGGCGCGCTCGCGAAGCAGTACCTCGACTTCAACACGCGCGCGGCCGGCATCGTCGAGGTGATGAAGAGCGTCCCGCGCGGCTCGAACACGCTGACGCTGCTGCTCGGTGGCAACACGGACCCGGCGCTCGACGCCGAGTACGTGCCATACAACGAGTACCACTCGTACCCGACGGTGTGGAGCGGCGGCTACGATGCCTACGGCTGGGACCTCGGCTTTCCGTACCGCATGACGCAGCACCTGCCGACGCCGCGCTGGAACGCACCCGCGCAGTTCTCGCAGCGCGCGCACGGCCGCTTCTTCGACTTCGTGCTCACGCACAACGAGCCGCGCGATCACTCCGTGTTCCCCGGCCGCGAAGCAAAGGTCCCCCTCGTCGCGCACGCGGGGACCTGGCGCCTCTACCGCACCCTCGGCGTCGAGTAACGCGTTCCATGGAATCAGCGAACGAAGGCGCGCCTGCACTGCCGCAGTGAACCGGGGGCTCGGGGGGCCGACGGAGCGCAGCGAAGACTCCCTCGAACTACAGAATCGGTGGCGGCGTCGGCGACGAGCAGTAGCCGTTGATGCACTCGGGCGGCGTCTGGCCCGTGGGATCCACCGACGGCGGAAGCGGGCAGCAGTCGGCGGTCGTCTTGCACTTGTCGTAAAGCTGGGCGCACAACGGCATCACGGCCGTGCACTGGTAGCCGCCGGCGCCCCCGTCGCTGCTGGGCACGAGCGAGCAGTAACCACCGCAGCACTGATCACCTGTCGCGCACGTGGCGTTGTCGGCTTTGCACGGATCGACGGTCCAGAAGCCGCGCGCGTTGCCCGCGTAGAGCTCCTGCGCGGGGAGGTAGAACGCGGGGTGCGACGGATCGGCGCCGGCCTTCGCGTTGAGGTCGATCGCGGCGACCCACAGCTTCTTCGTCGTGATGTTGTGCGTCCAGTCGTAGTTGCGTGGATCGCTCGTGTACGGATCGAGGGTCGCGACGTTGCCGTAGAGACGGCGACTCGTGAAGACCACCCACGCGTAGCCGCCCGATGGCACGGGGTTCACCGTGGGCTCGTAGTTGAGGTCGGAGTCGCTCGAGTGGCTCAGCCCCGTCGGAAGCGTGCCCACACCGTTTGCCTTCAACAGGTTCTTCTTCGTTCCCGTGGCGAGATCGGCCCACCACAGCTGGCCGGTGGCGTTCTGCCAGGTGTCGCCGAAGGGTCCGGACAGCTGCGTCT
>JAYTLP010000463.1:0-7047 GCA_043729375.1 Myxococcales bacterium | reverse complement strand
ATCGACAGCGACGAGCCTTCCTCCATTCCGAACGGCGCGACGCAGAGCGCGCGCAACGGCGGGGTCATCCCGGGCACCGCCGGCTCGGTCGACTCGATGCCGACGTAGTAGGCGCGCGCGGTCCCGCCGCGGATACGAACGCCGCGGCCCTTGCGGACGAGGCCGTAGTAGGCAGCGCCCTCGGCAACCGCGAGGTCGAGGTCGGTACCGCCGAGCAGCTTGAGGTCGTCCTCGGGAGTCGCGCTCCAGTTGTCGAGCGTCTCGGTGACGCGGCGCTGCAGCAGCTTCGCCTTCATGACGCCGCCGTTGAACAGGACAGCGGTGGCGGGCCGGTGCGCGCCGACGAACGCTGCGAGGTGCCGCGTGATGCCGGCATCGGCTGCGTAGGGCAGGCCGAGTGTACGCAGCGCGGCGCGGCGCGGCTTGTCGGGGCGAGCGTCGGCGTCCACCGTCGGGAAGAAGCCGTCGACGAGCAGCTCCTCTACCTCCGCGCGCGAGACCTCCGCGCTGATGGATCCGCCGATGAGGCGCGAGCCGCGCCCGAGGACCGTGACGGGCGCGGCCTCGATGCCCGTGCCCGCGAGGAGCTGCTCCTTGGCGCTGCGGCACGCATAGGTGAGCGCGGTCGTCTGCCACGCATCGAGCGTGTGACCCTCTGACTCGAGGCGCTGCTTCACCCGGTAGGCGAGCGCGAGGTCCATGTTGTCGCCGCCGAGCAAGATGTGGTCGCCGACGGCAACGCGCTCGAGCTCGAGCGCGCCGTCGCGCTCCACGGCCGCGATGAGCGAGAAGTCGGTGGTGCCGCCGCCGACGTCGCACACGAGCACCACATCACCGACGACGAGCTCCTTGCGCCACGCATCGCCGCGCTTCGACAGCCACGCGTAGAAGGCGGCCTGCGGCTCCTCCAGCAGCGTGACGTGGGGCAGCCCGGCCTCGGTCGCAGCGCGGACGGTGAGCTCGCGCGCGACGGCGTCGAACGACGCGGGGACGGTGAGCAGGATCTCCTGCTCGGCGAGCAGCGCACCATCGGCCGCGTGGAGGTGGTCCCACACGTGGCGGACGTGCGAGAGGTAGTGGGACGAGGCCTGCACCGGCGAGACGCGCGGCACGTCCTCCCCGGGCGAGCCCGTGGGCAGCAGAGCCGCGGTGCGGTCGACGCCACCGTGCGAGAGCCACGACTTGGCGGACGACACGAGCCGCGTGGGCACCTCGGAGCCACGGGTGCGCGCCAGCTCGCCGACGACGTGGCCCGGCGCGCCCCAGGGCAGCACGGCAGCCTCGGGCGCGAGCTCGGGCCCCGGCAGGTAAAGGAACGACGGGAGCGTGGAGCGCTCGGCCACCTCGCCTGGAGCGATCAGCTGCGGGATCGACAGCGCGACCACCTGGGCATGCTCGTCCCCGAGCGGCGCGTATGCGACGGCCACGTTGGTCGTGCCGAGATCGATCCCGACGACGTAGCGCGCGCTCACAGCTCGACCTCCGCGGGAGCGACGACGGTGAGCTCGACCTCGCCACCGGTGCGCTCGGGCAGCTTCACCTCGCGCACGCGCCAGCCGCGGTGGCGCAACGTGCCGGAGTAGGGCGCGTCACCGACGACACGGCCCGTCAGCCGGATGCGATACGGATCGAAGCCCGGATCGACGCGCACTCTCGACTCCTCGGCTTCCGCGAAGATGGGCTCGGTGGGAAGGTGGTCGGCGAGGACGCGCCTCAGGCCCCGATGCACGTCGCGAACGGCTGCGCCGATCTGCGCGTCCTTGTAGTCGTCGATCGACTCGGCGAGGAAGTCACATAGCCGGCCCTCGCGCTGCAGGAGCGCGAGGAGCTGCACGGCGCCGCGCTGCTCGGCGCGACGCTCGAGCGCGGACGTATCGGCAACGGGCGCGAGCAGCGGTGTGGGCGCGCCGGTCTCGAGCACGGGTTGCTGATTTTCGAGGGGACGGCCGAACAGCACGGCGAAGAAGGCCCGGAAGGCCGCGAAGAGGCGCATGGCGGCTAGAGCGGTAGTCCCGCCATCGCGACGTGTCAAGGCGGCCGCCGTCGGCACAGTCGATGCTCGGAAGGAGGTGATTCCACAACACGCCGTCGCGATGTATCGCTCCGGCGCAGGCGTGCTCCACGGAGCGAAAAGGTCACCAACACGGAAGCGCGAGATGAACACACCACGATTCGCAAACCAGCGGCACTGAAACGACTCGCTGGGGGCTCTCGTCACGCCTTTACACGCCGACAGGGCGCGTCTAGCTTGCGGTTCCATGCACGACCTCGTCACCCACCTCGATCCCACTGTGCTCGAGCGCGTCATCGACGCGTGCGAGAAAACACGCGGCGCCGGAGTCGTGGTCTTCGACCTCGACTCCACGCTCCTCGACAACCGCCCGCGCCAGGCGCAGATCCTCCGCGAGTTCGGCGTGGCCGCGAAGGTCGCCGTCCTCGAGTCCGCGGAGCCGGGGCACTGGACGAGCTGGGACATCCGGGACGCGATGCAGGCCGCCGGTATGAAGGGCGCCGATATCGACGCTCACGCCGAGACCGCAAAGGCGTTCTGGCGCGAGCGCTTCTTCACGTCGCACTACGCCGAGATCGACGATGCCGTCAGTGGTGCGCAGGCGTACGTCGCGCGCCTCGTCACCACCGGCGTCCACATCGCCTACGTCACCGGTCGACACGAGGACATGCGCAACGGGAGTGTCGTCGCCTTCCGCCGCCTCGGTTTCCCCGTGCCAGGCCCCGGCGTGCAGCTCCTCATGAAGCCCACCTTCGAGCAGTCGGACGACGCCTGGAAGGAGGAGGCCTATGCGCGCCTCCGCCAGATCGGCCGGGTCGTCGCCGCGTTCGACAACGAGCCCACCCACATCAACGGCTACGAAAAGGCATTCCCCGAAGCGATCTGCGTACACCTTGCGACCGATCATTCGGGCCGCCCCGTCACGCTCGGCAAGACGATCCGCAGCGTCGCGACGTTCTAGCGGCGGCGCCGCGATGCTACGGGTTCTGTGCCATCCAGCTCGTGAGCAGCGTGCGCAGCGCGGCAGGCGCGTTCTGCGGCTCCTTGGCGCCGGTCTGGCTGTCGCGGTTGATGCCGTGGCATGCGGTGCAGACGCGGATCTCCCCGGACTGGAGCGATACCCAGTTGCGCTCGCGCACGATGCCCGCGCCGTTGCCCACGAGCTGCCACGCGAGCGCACGGCGAGCGGGCACGAATGCCGCGACGGAGCCGTCCGAGGCAATGGGTACGGCGCCCGGGATGCCGTCGCTGTCGGGCGAGATGTCGGGGCCGTGCATCGGCCGCGGGAGCACGCGCCGACCGGGCAGCGGCGAGCCGGCATCGCCGTAGCCGCGGAGGAGGTCGGCCTGGAACATCTGCATGTGCGTGACGTCGTAGACCTTGCCCGATCCGACGGTCGACGAGGCACCCGAGGCGACCCGCAAGTTGTACGGCTGGTTGCGGTCGGCCGCATCGCGCTGCGTGACGTCGCGGCTCACGATGAGCGCGACCTCGTGGCTCGCCATCCACGCGCGCAGCTTGTCGGGTGACAGGCCGAGGTCGGAGAAGATCGAGGACTCCTGCGAGGGAAGCGCGTTCACCGGTGCGGGCGGACGGTCGCGCTTGCGGACCTCGACGGGCTGAAGATCCCAGAGCGGGCCGGCGTAGTGCGCTTGAACGTCCGGGGTCCACCACGTGACGTCGACCTGGATACCGTCCGTGAGGAATGCGCCCGCAGTCATCGGTTCTCCGCCCGTGAGTGCTCGCAGGCGGAAGGCGTAGCTCCAGCTGGGCGCGCTGTCGGAGCCCTTGTTGTCGATGACGTCGGTCCCGTCGGTGTGCGCGGCCACGAGCGAGCCGTCGGAGAGCGGGAGCGGGTCGCGGAAGTAGCCCGCACCGTGCGCCGGCGAGCCATCGCTCTCGAACGCGGGCGTGACGAGCGTCAGCGCCATGTCCTGCGGGTTCGTGCCGGGCGCACCGTCGATGCGCATGAGGTAGCCCGAGCACTCGGTGTCGAACTCGGGGGCGAACGCGACGTAGTAGCGGCCGGCATGCGTCGGGTCCTCGTGGATCTGGAACACGCCCTGGTTGCCGTTGAGAAAGTTGCGGTTGGCGCGGAGGTCGTTGCTCATGACGCGAGTCAGCGTGGGGTCGTCGAGGAAGTTGCCCTCCGAGTAGGAGCCCCCGAGCTCGTGCCGCCCGACGTGGTTGAGCGTCTCTTCCCCGGTGCCGTCCTGCGCGATCGTCCACGGGAAGAACTGGTTGAAGGAGTGGACGGCGTACCTCGAGTCGTACGTGGGGTCGTTCATCGTGCGCGCCTCGGGGAACGTCTCGTTCCCCGGCAGATCGGTCGAGGTGGGCGCATCGGCATCTTCGGACGCGAACGTGAACGGCTTCGCGCGCGTGGAGTCCTTGAGCAGCGACGGGTCGTCGGCCTGCTGGTCGCGCTGGAGATGGTCCCAGCGGGTGAAGACGATGCGGCCGAACGAGTCCACGGAGGGCGTGAACAGGCCGTCGACGCTGTGCTCGAGTAGCACGAGCTCGCCCTTGTTCTCGTCGAGCGAGTAGAGGCCGGCGATGGTGCTGTTGGACTCGTACTCGTCGCGCTGCGGGTAGTGCGCGGCGAGGCCACTGCGAGGGCGGTCGCTCGTGAAGAGGATGCGATCGTCGGACGCGTAGAAAGGGGAGACGTTGTTGTAGGGAGGCTGGCCGGCGACCTTGCTGATCGCCATCGCGCCGTGGGAGAGGCCGCTCACCTCGTAGATCTGCCAGTGGTAGTCGCCGGTGCCGTACTGCTTGTCTGGTGCGCCGATGACCATCGAGAACAGCGCCTTGTCACCGTCCCAGTGCACCGTGGGCTCGCGCACGGCAATCGCGTGGGCGCCCTGCGCGCCGCTCTCGCCGAAGCCGGCCTCGGTCGTGAGGTCGCGAATCTTGCCGTCGCTGGTGCGCAGGAAGAGACCCCCGCCGCGCGGCGTGCCGGGGAGTGTGGGCTCGTGATTCGAGAACGTCGACAGCGTGTTGTTGTAGGTGCCGATCGGGACCTGGCCGACGAACAGGATGGACGGACCGGCAAACGTACCGCCTCCGCCCCCGACGCCCTTGATGTGGCTCTTCGTGCCGCCGCTCGAGCCCGGGCCGCACCCCGCGAGGAGCAGCGCAACACAACCGAGCACACTTGCCTGCACGTTCGAGGTCACGCGCAACGGTAACGCAACCCGGCGCATCGGGCAGGGAAAACCCGCATCCGCGCCCCGAGCCTTCAGCGCGCAGCGACGCGGTCGAGGCTACAGCCGAACGGCAGCGACGGTGACTTCCTCTCGATCGTGGTAGAGCTGGCGCACGCGAAGGTTGGTCCAGCCCGAGCTCTCGAGGATGTCGCGGACGCGCAGCAGGTACTCCGCCTTCTTCTTCATGGGGAGCTTGATGTTGGCGATGAGGTGCCGTGCCCAGCGGCGGCGTGCCCACTTGCCGTAGAGCGCGGCCGCCTCGAGCGGGCGCCAGGCCATGTCGGCCACGAGCCAGTCGATGGGCTCGTCGGGCTCGAAGCGGAACGCATCGTCGCGGAGGTGGGTGAGGCCGCGCTTCTTCATCACGAGCGGATCGAGCTTCGCGGGATCGACGGCGAGGACGTGCGCTCCGCGCTCGAGCAACACCCAGCTCCAGCCGCCTGGCGCAGCGCCGAGGTCGACGCACATCTCGCCCGCGGCAGGTGCGCGATCGAGCCACGCGAAGGCCTCGAGCAGCTTGGCGGCCGCGCGAGACGGCGCGTGCTCGGGCAGGTGCACGCGCAAGCGGCCGCCCGGCGCGGTGCTCGGGGCGTCGCGCGCCGCGAGCATGCCGAGGTAGGCCTGACCTCCGAGCACGCAGATCTGCGCGTACATGCCGTTCTCGGCGAGCGCCTCGCGGGCATCGTCCACGAAGAGCTTCGCCCAGGGCGACGATCGACGGCGGATGGAAGCGCGCACGCGCTCGGCGAGGTCCGTGGCCACCGCGCTGTCGGGATTGGTTCGATCGTGGTCGGGCACCCACGCGTCGAGCGCGAAGTGCTGCGGCCCGCGCGCGCGAGCGGCCCTGCCCTGGGCGAGCGGAAGTCCTTCGAGGATCCCGTCAGCGAGCCGATCGATCGCGCTCGGATGGTCGAGCGGCACGATCGCAGACACCGGAAAGCCCTGGCGCGCGAACGCGAGCTCGCGCTTCGGCTTGTCCGGAGAAGCGATGAGCGAGGGCCCGGCGATACGCGGCTTGACGGCCTTTGCATCGGCGAGCGCAATCTCCTCGAGCAGGTCGAGCTCGGCGTCGGGACGCGTCGTGTAGAGCCAGTCGCCGATGCGCGCCGGCGCAGGGGCCGGGAACACGATGGGCTCTGCCGACATCGGACGGATCTCGGGGCGCGGCGGATTCGCAGGCGGACGCTCGGCCTGCTGACGGTCGCCTGCCGGACGCCGATCGCCGGGCCGCGGGGTCGCAGCCTGCTTCGCGAACGGAGAGCTTTCAGCGCCAGGCGACTTCTTCGCGAACGGGGAGCGGTCGCGACCCGGACCCGGCGACTTCTTCGCGAACGGCGAGCGGTCGCGATCTGCGCCGGGCTTCTTCTTACCGAAGGGCGAAGAGCGGTCGCGATCTGCGCCGGGCTTCTTCTCACCGAAGGGCGAAGGCCGCTCACCCGCGGGCTTCTTCTTACCGAAGGGCGAAGGCCGTTCACCCGCGGGCCTC
Source organism: Myxococcales bacterium (assembly GCA_043729375.1). GTDB lineage: Bacteria > Myxococcota_A > Polyangia > Palsa-1104 > Palsa-1104 > JBDTCO01. The sequence continues at coordinate 341 of JAYTLP010000463.1, read as the reverse complement.
TTCTTACCGAAGGGCGAAGGCCGCTCACCCGCGGGCTTCGCCCTGGCGAACGGCGAAGCGGCGCGACCGGCCGCGCGTTCATCGCTGCGCTTCTGAGGAGGACGAGGCCCGCTGTGATTCACGGGCGGAGCCTACTCGATCAGGGGAGGCGCGCGTCGACCTGCTTCAAGATCTCGTTGTAGCGCGCGCGCTCGGTGACCGTGGTGGACGTCGGCGTGGTGCCATCCGCGTCCATCGACTCGTGCGCGTATCCCACGAGGGCGCGCGCCGCATCGAGGCGCCCTCGGCTCTCGGTGACGCGGTCGAGAAACCTGCCGCGGAGCGTCGCGTACGGCATCCCG
>JAYTLP010000462.1:0-11188 GCA_043729375.1 Myxococcales bacterium | reverse complement strand
GTCGGCACCCGCCCCGAGTCGGCGATGACGGACAAGATGCTCGGCAAGCCGAGCGCCGTCGAGAAGGCCGCGCCGAAGAAGAAGGTCGAGCGCTCGCGTCCGAAGAACCCGCCTGCGCCCGCACCGGCGCGCTCCGCCGCACACACGAGCGAGATCGGCTTCGAGGGGGTCGACGGCTATTCCATCACCGAGCTCTACGCAGTCGGTCACCGCGGCGAGGTGTGGCAGTGGGAAGGCACGCGCTGGATCCAGCGCGAGTCGGGCCTCGGCGAAAAAGACGTCCTCACGCTCGTCACGTGCGCAGCCGACGGCCAGGTCTACGCCGCTGGCAAGAAGGGCCTGCTTCTGAAGGGACGAGCCGAGGCCTGGCAGAAGCTGCCGTCCGGTCTCACCGACGACATCACGGGCCTGCGACTGTTCGGCGACCAGCTTTACGTCGTCACGCAGAAGGGGCTGTACGTGCACGACGGCACGAAGCTCGTCGCGGTCGCTCTGCCGAAGAAGGACGGACCCAAGACGTTCGGCTCGCTCGACGCCACGCGCGAGGCGCTGTGGTCCATCGGCGCGAAGGACATCTTCACCTACGACGGCAAGTCGTGGACGCGCATCGAGTAAGTTCGCGCGACCCGGCATGCGACTGCGGCGCGCTCTCGCACGGCCGGCGTCTCGAGGCCGGCCTCACAGCACCAAAGGTCTGACGAGACAGGTAATCGGCTTCCGGCCCCTGCACGTCGGCGAACTTGCCCGACGTGCACGGCGTCTCCGCGGGTCCTGCGCGCGATGAGATCGACAAAGGTGGGCGCGGGCGCAGACTCCTCGAACGCATCCGGGGTGCAGCGGGCGTGGCCCCGGACCGTGCGGAATCGGACAATCCGGTGGTGGAATTTCACCACCGGATCCCACGCAAGTGCGCGTGGTCGTGAATCTTTGCCGGCGGCGAGCGGCTTGCTTGACTCCGCCGCATCAACGGGACTAGGTTCCGCCCGATCCACACAGCAGCGACGGTCTCCCGTCGAAGTCGCGGCACGAAAAAAAAGAGGTTACCAGATGGCCCCCATCGCAAAAGGCACCGACATCCGCCCGGCCAAGGGAAAGCTTGGCGTCCTCCTCCCCGGCATGGGCGCCGTGGCCACGACGTTCATCGCCGGCGTGGAGTCGATCCGCAAGGGTCACCACAAGCCGATCGGCTCGATGACGCAGATGGGGACCATCCGTCTCGGCAAGCGCACCGACAATAACACGCCCAAGATCAGCGAGTTCGTGCCGATCGCCGGCCTCGACGATCTCGTGTTCGGCGGCTGGGACATCTTCGAAGACAACGCCTTCGAGGCCGCCACGCACGCCGGCGTCCTGCAGGAAAAGGACCTCGAGAAGATCCGCCCGTTCATGGAGAGCGTCCGCCCGATGCCGGGCGTGTTCGACCAGTCGTACGTGAAGAAGCTGACCGGCACGTACATCAAGACCGGCAAGAACAAGATGGACATGGCCGAGCAGCTCATGGCCGACATCGAGCGCTTCAAGACCACGAACGGCTGCGACCGCCTGGTCGCCGTGTGGTGCGGCTCCACCGAGGTGTACAGGGAGCCGTCGGACGTTCACTCGTCGCTCGCGAAGTTCGAGGCGGGCCTCAAGAACAACGACGAGAACATCGCGCCGTCTGCGGTCTACGCCTACGCGCTCATCCGCTCGGGCGTTCCCTACGCCAACGGCGCGCCGAACCTCTCGGTCGATTTCCCCGCGATCGCCGAGCTCGCCAAGCAGAAGGGCGTGCCGATCTGCGGCAAGGACTTCAAGACGGGCCAGACCCTCATGAAGACGATCCTCGCGCCCGGCTTCAAGGCGCGCTATCTCGGCATCGAGGGCTGGTACTCGACCAACATCCTCGGCAACCGCGACGGCGAGGTGCTCGACGATCCAGAGTCCTTCAAGTCGAAGGAGGTCTCGAAGCTCGGGGTGCTCGAGCAGATGCTGCAGCCTCACCTCTACCCGGACCTGTACGGCAACATGTCGCACGTTGTTCGCATCAACTACTACCCACCCCGTGGCGACAACAAAGAGGGCTGGGACAACATCGATATCTTCGGTTGGCTCGGCTACAAGATGCAGATCAAGATCGATTTTCTATGCCGGGATTCGATCCTCGCCGCACCGCTCGTCCTCGACCTCGCGCTCTTCATGGACCTCGCGATGCGCGCGGGCATGAGCGGCACCCAGGAGTGGCTCTCGTTCTTCTTCAAGAGCCCGATGTCTGCACCCGGCCTGTACCCCGAGCACGACCTCTTCATCCAGCTGATGAAGCTCAAGAACACGCTGCGGCATATGCGCGGCGAGGAGCTCATCACGCACCTCGGAACCGAGTACTACGACTGACTCGTACACCCGGCCGCGATGAAGGGGGATGTTTCTGTTCCCTGCACTCGACAGAGCCGAGGTGACTCCCTCCATCGCATCGCTCGCGGTCGGAGTGGCATCTCGCTTCGACGAATCCAGAAACGGTCGGTCCTTCGGGGCCGGCCGTTTTCATTCAGGCTGCGCAGCAACTTCGGGAGGCGCAGGTCGATAAACCCCCACGAGGCATCGCCTCGAGAGGGAGAACACACATGCAGTTCACAGGACGGTTCGCTCCAGCGACTCTCGGGATCCACACGGCTCCGCTCCCGATCGCGGGGAAAGGCACAATCACTGCGACGGAGGAGGGCCTCGTGGTCGAGGGCTACCGGCCGCGGTCCGCCGAGCCGGCCATCGTGCTGTGGATGCTGGCCGTCTGCGCGACGGTCTTCGCCACGGCGGCGCTGCTGCCGGACCACAGCGATTTCGCGAAGTGGCTCGGGGTCGGTGTGGGCGCGGCAACCTATCGCCTCGCGTTCGGACGGCGCCGGGCCGGCAAGCGACGCGTGCGCCTGTCGTATTCATGGCATCGGTACGGAGGCGCCGCGCTCGCCGACGAGGGTCGCTCCGTCGTCATCGAGATCTCGGGCAAAGGAACGCTCTACTTTCGGCCCGACATCGCCGCGGACGCGATGCTCCTGCAGCTCGAACACGGTCCCTCCATCGACGACGAGGAGCGCACGAACGCCATCGACCTTTGGCAGGAGCCGGAGCTCACCGAGAGCCCGCGATTCCGCTCGTAGCGTCCCCTCACATCTACTCGGTGTGACCCGCGTACTGCTCGCCCGCGGCGATGGCGATGGGCAGGCGGTTCTGTGGCGGGGGCAGCGGGCAGGTCGCGTACGGCGTGAAGGCGCAGGGCGGGTTGTACGCGCGGTTGAAGTCGAGCGTGACGTTGCCGGCGGCGTCGGGCGCGGATGTGTAGAGGAATCGTCCCGATGGATACGTGCCGTGGCCCGCGGTCGTGTCGCGGAACAGGACGAAGAGCTGCTGCTCCCCGGGCTCGATGACGGCATCCAGCGTGTACGGTGTGCCGGCGACCGAGAAGTGTAGCGTGCCGGGGCTCGGCATGGCTTCGGTCTGCCCGAGCACGTTCACGATGGGCAGCGTCTTGCCCGCGGGCGCCGCCACGAGGTGCGCGTGGAAACGCAGTGCGGGGTCGGCTGGATAGTACGTGAGGCCCGGGAACGTGCTGCGCGCTGGATGCTCGCGGTCCTTCACGCGCAGCGCAAACCGAGCGCCGCGCTTGATGACGCGCATCGTGAGCGAGCCGTGCTCGAGCACCGTCGGGTCGCGGCCGTCGCGGTCGTCGAGCAGGTCGCCCTCTGTGAACGCTGTGCCCTCGCGCGTCACCCCGGGACCGAGGCGCGCGTGGACTCGGTCGGCCGCGAGTGTCAGCGTGCCGAGCTGCGCCGGCGCGCGGTCGGCCGGCAGGCGCACCTTCGCGCTTGCGGCCGCGCCCACGATGTTGTCGCCCTCGTCGATCCATCCCAGCGACACGAGCGTCAGCCAGCCGTCGGGGCCCGCAATTGACTGTGCGCGCTCCCGTTTCCAGGTCTCGAGCGCCTGGCGCCAGGCCCTGTCGTCGAGCGGCCGACCGGCGGCAGGGAGGGCGCCGTGGTGACACGCGGCGAGGAGCAACACGGGACCCAGACGTCTCATGCGGCCGAACATGCGGACGTCGCGAAGAGACGTCAATCACCGCGGTGTCTGGCAGACGATGTTAGATTCCAGGTTGATGCGCTTCCTCGTGATCGTGTGCGCGCTCGCGCCGCTCGCAGCGTGCGGAGAGGGCCTCGGCACGTGTGGCAACCAGGCAGACATCACCGGTACGTGGGACATCACGGTCCGGCCGCTCTTCGTCGACGGGGGCACCGCGGAGCTGGCGGAGGGCTTCACCATCGAGGCCGACCTCGTCCAGGCCGAGCGCATCGACTTCCTCGGCATCGGTCACTTCGTCCACGGCTCGCTGACGGCGAGCGACTCCGGTGTGTTCGCCACGCTCGCGATCCCGGAGCTCAAGCACAACAGCGGCAACAAGTCGGGCGTGCTCCTCGGCTGCAAGGTCGGGATCCACATCCCGATCGCCATGCCCGTCGCCGATGACAATGTGGACCAGGGGCCGAACCGCATCGCCTTGTCAGGTCAGGTCACGCAGAAGGGCCGCATCGAGAACATCGTCAGCACGAGCCCCATCGACGACTCCTCCGTCGTCCTCGACAGCGATTCATCGAGCACGCCGCGCCGGTTCTCGTGGACCGCGACGCAGCGCTGACCGGGTGGTCAAGGCTCTCGCCATGAGCTACGGTCGGCGCAGCGTGACGGGGAAGCTCACAGCTGTGCTGTCGTCGCTGTTGCTGGTCGTGGCAGGGCGCGTGGACGCGAAGAAGAAGCCGCGGCGCGGCAGCCGTGGGCCCTACGGCGCGAGTTCACGTGTGGTCCGCGCAGCCGAGGCGCACGGCGAGGCCACGCTCCGGGTCCGCTCCATCGACTTCTCGCACCGCACGGTCGTCATCGAGCTGGGCGGCTTCCCGAAGGCGCCGGCCGGCAACCTCTTCACATTCACGGACGACCGGGGCCGCAGGTTCATTGCCACCAACGCCCGCTGCGATGAGCCGTTTCCGTCGGGTGCCCGTGTGTGCGACCTGGAGACGCCGGAGGGCTACGAGCGGCATCCGTGGGTCGGGCTCGACCTCCACCTCCATGGCCTCCAGAGCAACTCCGTGGTGGCCGCGCCGCGCGCCGAGGTCGAGCGCGCGTTCGAGGCAGCTCGAGCGCTTGCCTTCGACGGGGCGACAGTGCTCGAGGATCCGCCGAAGCCGGAGCGCGCCGAGCCGCCGCAGACGATCAAGCCGGCCCTGCCCGAGCCGGCCGACGAGCAGCCCGACGATCCGCCGGCCATGGAGTGATTCGCGGGCGAACGCGACCCGCCGCAGGGGTCAGTGCGGCAGCCATGCGCAGTAGCGCGCGATGCCTTCCTCGATGGGCACGCGGCTGCGATATCCGAGCCGTGCCTCGGCGAGGCTGCAGTCGGCGCAGGTGATGGGGACGTCGCCGGGCTGGAGCGGGCGACGGTCGAGCACCGCGCGCCTGCCGAGCGCTTCCTCGAGGAGCGCGACGAGCTGGGCGAGCGTGGTCGTGCGCGAGCCCCCGAGATTGTAGACGACGTGGTCCGGGGTGGCGCCGCCGTCCCGGGTGGAGTCGAGCGACGCGACGACGCCGTCGACGATGTCGTCGATGTACGTGTAATCGCGGGCAGTCGTGCCGTCGCCGAAGAACGGCAGAGCGGTTCCTTCGACGATGTGGCGCGCAAAGGCGGCGATCGCCATCTCCGGGCGCTGCCGCGGCCCATACACGGTGAAGAAGCGCAGCGACGCGACGCGCAGCCCGTACAGCGACGCGTACGTGTCGCAGAGCAGCTCGGCGGCGCGCTTGGTCGCGGCATACGGCGACGCGGGGTGCACGGCGGGATCGGTTTCGCGGAATGGAACCTCGTTGCGCGCGCCATACACGGACGAGGAAGAGGCGCACACGAGCCGGGTCACTTGGTGTCTGCGCATCGCCTCGAGCACGAGCAGGGTGCCTCTGACGTTCACGTGCTCGTAGCGTAGCGGCTGGTGCAGGGACGGGCGCACGCCGGCGAGCGCGCCGAGGTGGACCACGGCCTCGAACGCATGCGCTCCGAACAGCGCGTCGAGCGTCTCCTCGGAGGTGAGGTCGCCGCGCACGAGGTGGAGGCCGGGCCCGATGGCGTCGACGTTGCGCTGGTGCAAGGCGGCCGGGTAGAGCGTCTCGTCGTAACAGTCGAGGCCGACGACCTGGTCGCCGCGGGCGAGGAGCCGCGCCGCGACGTGGGACCCGATGAAGCCTGCTGCGCCGGTGAGGAGGACCCGCATCGCCTCCTTATATCCTACGAAGCAGCCTGCGAATCAGGCCTCCGGACGGCGCGTCAGCGCGAGGCCGAGCGCTGCGGACAGGACGATCACGATGGGCGCGGTGGGGATGCCACCACCGCCGAGATCGCAGCCGCTCGAGCCCACGGGCTGGACGTCGGAGGAGGGCACGCCGGTCGTGGTGGTCGTCGAGCCGCCCCCGGGAGAAAAAACCGTGCCCTGGTCGGCTCCGTTTGTGCTCCCGCCATCCGACCCGGGCTTCGGGTCGAGATCCGCGAGGGCGAGGTCGAAGTGGTTGGCCCCCAGATCGTTCGAGGCGCCGTCGAGCTCGGAGACGTCGTCCGCGGCGCTGCAGCCGGGGTCGGCGGGATAATCGACCAGGCCGTCGTTGTCGTTGTCGATCCCGTCCTGGCAGTCCGGCAGCCCGTTGGCTGCGTGCGCGCTGCGCTCCCACGAGGAGAGTCCCGCACAGAGGCCGAGGATGCCGAGACCAAGGACGAGCGAGTAGACGATCACCGAGCGCGACATGGAGGACCTCTCATGGTCTCCGTGCAAGCAGCGTGTCAGGCGGCCCCGCGAATGGCGTACAGCAAGAACTCGATGTTTCCCGCGGGTCCCGTGATCGGCGACTGGACGACGCCGCGTATCTCACAGCCCATCGATAGTGCAGCGTTTTTGCAGCGTTCGATGGCAGCTCGATGGAGCGCTGGATCGCGCACGACACCACCCTTTTCGATCCCGTCGCGACCCACCTCGAACTGCGGTTTCACGAGCGCGACGATCGGTGCACCTTGCCTCAGCGGGGCAACGAGCGACGGAAGCACGAGCGTGAGCGAGATGAAGGAGACGTCGCACACGGAGACGTCGGGTACGAACGGCAGGTCGGCCGGCTGGAGGGAGCGCGCATTCGTTTGCTCCATCGACACCACGCGCGGATCCTGTCGCAGCTTCCACGCGAGCTGGTTGGTGCCGACGTCGACGGCGCATACACGGACACAGCCGCGCTGGAGCAGGCAGTCGGTGAATCCGCCGGTCGACGCACCGACGTCGAGGCCCGACAGACCGGTCACGTCGACTCCGAAGTGGTCGAGTGCGTGCTGCAGCTTGAGCCCCCCACGCGACACAAACGGCATCGGGTCGCCCTTGATGCGCAGCGTCGCGGTCCTGTGAAGAAGGTCGCCCGACTTCTTGACCACGTGGTCGTCGGCGACGATCTGGCCTGCCAGGATCATCGCCTGGGCCTTCTGGCGGCTCTCGGCAAGACCGACCTCGACGACGAGCTTGTCGGCGCGCTCGCGGGTGGAAGGCACGGCCCGATGCTAGTCGATCCGCTTCCGACTTTCCTCCTGACGAGGACTCGTGCTAGCCACCCCCCGTGACACCGCAGCACGCACGCCTTGCCGACCTGCTCTCGAAGAAGCCGCTCATCCTCGCGCCGATGGAGGACGTGACGGACGCGGTGTTCCGTCGGCTGTGTCGTGGGCTGGGCGCGGATATCTGCGTGACGGAGTTCGTGAACGCCGAGGGCCTGCTCCGCGGCTCTGGCGTCGCGCAGCGAAAGATCACGCTCTACGACGGCGACGATCCCACCGCGATCCAGATCTACGGCTCGGATGCGGCACGTCTTGCCGAGGCGGCTGCGGTCTCCGAGGCGGCGAGGCCGGCGTTCATCGACATCAACTGCGGCTGCTGGGTCCCGAAGGTGGCGCAGAAAGGCGCGGGAGCCGGCTGGCTGCGCGACCCGGCCGCGATGGTGGCGATGGCGGAGATGGTCGTGAAGTCGGTGAAGCTGCCGGTCACGGTCAAGACGCGCATCGGCTGGGGTCCGGAGAGCGAGATGCCGATAGTCGAGCTGGCAAAACGCCTCGAGGGGGTCGGCGTCTCGGCGCTGACGGTCCACTGCCGCGTGGCAAAGGTGGGGCACTCGGGGCCGGCAGACTGGCAGTGGGCGCGGCGTGCGCGCGAGGTCGTATCGATCCCGGTCATCGTCAACGGCGACGTGTCCACCGGCGAAGCGTTCCTGAAGGCGCTCGCCGACACGGGCTGCGCGGGTGGCATGGTAGGGCGCGCGGCCATCGAGCACCCGTGGGTCTTCCGCGAGGCGAAGGCGCTGCTGGAGACGGGGGTTGCGCTCCCGGGACCCACGACGGCGGAGCGCTTCGACATCGCGCGCGCGCACCTGCGCGCCAACTGCGAGGCCCGCGGCGAGAAGTTCGGCGTGCAGGTCACGCGTCGGCACCTCGGCGGCTACCTGCGCGGGCTTCCCGGCGCAGCCGAGATCCGTCGCACGCTGTTCTCGATCCCGACGCTGTCGGGCTGCCTCGACCACCTCGACAGCTCCGAGGCCCAGATCGGCGACCGCGTCGCCGCTTGACGACGCCCGGCGACCGCGTCGCCGCTTGACGACGCCCGGCTGGCGCGTCGCCGCCCGGCGGGTGTCGCGACGTCCTGGCCGCTTTCGCGGCAGGGTTCCTGGAATCCCACACGTGCAGACGTGCACGCACAATGGACGCACACGTGTCTTTTTCGCCACGGTCCGCGCGCTCCTCGCACGACAAGCGCACGATTTCTCGTGAGACGTGATTTGGCATCACGCTTGCTCTTGATCGACGCGTGGGCAAGAAGCTACTCATCCTCGCAGCAGCCGTTGCGGTCCCGGGAGGACTCATCGCTCTCGCGCTCGCCTGGTTTGGCAGCCGCCCGGATGTGCAGGAAAAGCTCTCGACGCTCTGGTACCGCGTCTCGCGCACGCCCCGTCCGACCCGCGATGCCGATCCCTGCACGGTGATCCGTCTGCCCCGCGCGCAGCTGGTGCGTCCGCAGGCGCCGGTGAGCCCGTCGCGCTGCCGCGACACGCAGGTGTTTCGCCCGCTTCGCGTCGCGGCCTAGCGTCGCGGCGCACCGGCGTCCGCGTCGGTCGTCGCGACATAGTAGCGTCGGGCTCGATGCGACACGTCGGGAAAGTGCTTGTTCTCTGTCTCGGTGCAGCGGGCTGCGGGACGCTGGGTCGAGACAGGTGCGTCGCGCCGGTGACGCCGGTGCCGTCGGCTGCGTTCACGAACGTCTCGGATGAAAGCGGGATCACCGCAGGTAACTTCGACCCAAGCCCTTCGAAGCCTGTTCCAATCAATGACCACAGTCGCCTCGGCTTTGCCGACATCGACGGCGATGGCTAGGACGACATCGTGATGCACCGCCTCTATCCCAACCCGCAGGCCGGCATTCCGTTCTCCCACCTCGTCTTCATCAACAACCACGACGGCACGTTTGACGACGCGAGCGCCGCCTCCGGGCTCGCTGACGTGCAGGCCCGGCTCGTTCGTCTTCGGCGACGTCGACAACGATGGCGACCAGGACTGCTTCGCGGCCCTCGATCTGCCGACGGCCGACCTCGGCATCGCCATCTACCTCAACGACGGGGCCGGCCACTTCGCCGTGAAGCAGGATGACAGCTTCTCCCGGACCGTCGGGGGAACCACCACCGGCAATGCGGAATTCGCCGACTTCAACCGGGATGGAAGGCTCGATCTCTACCTGGGCAACGGCCACACGGGCTAGGCGGACAGGGACCAGCTCCTCTTCGGTATGGGCGATGGCAGCTTCGTGGAGGTGTCGAGGCAGCTGACGGGCAAGAACCCTGCGCGTCCATCCAACGGCACCGTCGTGTGCGATTACGACAACGACGGGGACCTCGACATCTTCGTATCAACGTACGGCGTCTCCATCGAGAACGGTCACAACATCCTGTGGGAGAACGACGGCACGGGCACGTTCACCAATGTCGCGGAGGCGCGTGGCTTCGCAGCGCTGGCGACCGGCAACTACTGGCTCTGGTCCACTGGCAAGGGCGCCCTGGCCGAGCCGGGCGCGGATGCGGCCACGTACATCGGCTCGAATGGCTTCGGCATCGATTGCCAGGACGTCAACGGGGATGGCGTCCCCGACATCTACCTCGCCACCATCAGTCACCCCAATGGGGCCGGCTCGGCCGCAGGCGAGCCGTACGATCGCACGTGGTCGGACCCCAGCCAGCTGCTCATCAACCGGGGGGCGGCGGGCATGTTCGGCTTCTCGAACGAATTCCAGCAGCGGAAGCTCCCCTTCAACGAGGGAGACATCGACGCGGCGACGGTCGACTACGACAACGATGGCCTCGTCGATCTCGCCGTCACGCGCGACAACAAGTACGAGGGCGGCTACACCGACCCCGAGCAGAAGGGCTGGCTCGGCCTCTTCCATCAGCTCGCCGACGGAACATTCGAGAGCGTGGCCACACCGGCCGGCATCGACAATCCGAACGACACGGCGAAGCTCCCCGCGGTCAAGGCAGGCCAGAATCTGGCGTGGAGCGATATCGACCACGATGGCGACTTCGACCTCCTCGTCGGTGGTCGCGATCACGGCGGCGGGCGTGCGACCTACCTCTTCCGGAACGAGGTCGGGTCGTACCAGCACTGGATCGCGCTCCGGCTGCGAGGCGACGGCGTGAACATCAACCGCGATGCGATCGGCGCGCGTGTCACGCTCACGAGCGGCGCGACGACGATCATGCGCGAGGTGAAGTCGAGTCGCGGCACCTACGACTCCGCCGACATGCGCACCGTGCTCCTCGGCACCGGAAGCCTCTGCGAGTACACGCTGGAGGTCCGCTGGCCCGACGGAAAGGTGGACACGTTCCCGAGCAAGACGCTCACGCAGCAGGCGTACCAGACGATAGACTGCGTGGGCGGCCTCGTCGCCGATTGACCCGGCGTCGGAGGGTCTGGAGCGCGCGCGGGAGCGGTTTCCGCTTGCGACCGCGGCCCTGATTGGCTAAGCATGGCCGCGTCGGGGGTTTAGCTCAGTTGGGAGAGCGCTAGAATCGCACTCTAGAGGTCATCGGTTCGATCCCGTTAACCTCCACCGAT
>JAYTLP010000461.1:0-5553 GCA_043729375.1 Myxococcales bacterium | reverse complement strand
ACCACCATCGCGCTCTCCGACGGCATGAGCGCGGTCATCTACGCCGCGGGCGGACGTTCGGCGGTGGCCGGTGCCGACTATCTGCACTCGGTGGAGACGTTGCTCATTCCGCTCTCGACCGGCCTGCCCGCGGTCGGCTGGAAGATGCAAGGGGACGGCGTCGGCGCCATGGTCGTCGGCCACCCCTTCACCAAATCTCGCGCCTTCTATGCGCTCACCAACTCGCAGGACCACGACCTCATTCCGCACGCGCCGCAGCCCAAGGAGCCGCCCTGCACCGACTTCGACGGCGACGGCTTCAAGCCCTGCAGCTGCTTCGCACAGACGGCGACGCTCGACGTGAGCTCGTGCGGCTCGAGCGGTGCCATCAACGCGACCAACTCGTGTGACTGCAACGACAACGACCCGTCGGTGTACCCGTGCGCGCTCGACGTGTGCGGCGACGGCATCGCGCAGAACTGCATCGCCGACAAGATGTGCCCGATGAGCTGTTCGTCTTCCGACGCGGACAAGGACGGCTACAGCGCCATCCTCTGCGGCGGCAACGACTGCTGCGACGTCGGGAGCGAGGCTTCGCTCGGCTGCTCGACGGCGACGGCGCAGGGCATCCACCCGGGAGCCACGGAGATCTGCGGCAACGGGATCGACGAGAACTGCGATGGGGTCGACCCCACCTGCACCACGGCGTGCACCACGGATGCCGACGGCGACGGGTACATCTCGTGTGCCTGTTACCCCAGCGGCGCACCGGGGACCGCGTGCGGCGCGCCGAACTGCGACTGCAACGACAGCAACAAGGCGATCCATCCCTGCGCGCCGGACATCCTGTGCAACGGCATCGCCGAGAACTGCGTGGCCGACATCTGCGTCCTGAGCCTCAACGTCGCGGGTCACTTCGGCCCGCCGGCGGGGCAGTCCACGACGCCGCTGCGCGAGACGCTGGCCGGGAACGATCGGCTGCTCATGAGCGTGCCGACGCTGTCCAGGGCTGCATCGCCGGCCACATCGGCGCAGGCAAACCTGTGCGCAGCACCGGCCTGGCTCGTGGCCGACCAGGGGCAGGGCGCGTTCAACAGCGGGCAGAGCTCCGTCGAGGCCTGCGCGGTCGACACGGCGACGGGTGATCTCGGCCGTTGCGACGCGCTCGGGACGGTCAACCTGCCTTTCGCGGTGCAGACCGCAGCGGCGACCGGCCCGAAGGGCTACTTCGGGCTCGGCGCGCAGCTCTGGGACATCGGCGGGGTGCCCACGGTGGCCAGCTGGCCGGCGGCGACCGACGAGACGCTGACCGCGGGACCGAGCATCAGCTCCTCCTCCGGCTCCTTCTGGAATGTGGACCTCACAGAGGACAGCACCTGCCACTTCGCGCCAGCGACGATGAATGGCTGCACGGGCTACGGCTGCGCGGTCTACGGGAACCAGTCTGCGGATTCGAAGTTCCTCCCGCGCGCCTACTACCGGACCGCGCGCGTGGCCGGGTACGTGTACGTCGTCGGCGGCTGGCTCAACAGCACGAACGCGGTCTCCGGCGACCTCGAACGGCACCTGCAGTAGCGCCCGTCCTCGGGACCGACGTGGCCTGTGCTGCCCTGTCGGAGCGCACGCCACGTCTGCTCGTGGACGACGCGCCGTTCAGTCGGCGTAGCGGACGAGCTCGGGGCCCACGCTGTCCACACGGATGGAGAGCGTGAGGCCGATGACGTGGCGGATCGACTCGTACGTGGCGGGGTAGGTGGTGCCGCGCGAGCCGGCCGGGCCCGGCGAGAACGAGGCGAGGTAGCCAGCGTCCACGGCGACGTCGGTGCGATGGAAGCCGATGCCCGCGGAGACGACGACGCGATCGCCATCCGGGAACGCCAGGTCGAGGTTGCGGCGCGCCGAGCCGAGGTCATAGCCGACGCCGAGCCGCAGCGCGAGGTGATCGTGCACCAGGTGCTGCTCGGCGCCGAGCCTGAGCTGCACGAGCGGACGGAGCGACAGCGGCAGCGACAGCAGGGTGGCGGGCGGCGTCTCTGCGTCGTGGTACGAGAAGCCGTGGAAGTCGCGAAGCAGCATGACGCGGGTCTCGAGCTGGACGCTGGTGCCGAGGCGCGGCTGGCTGCCGAGAGCGAACGCGAGCTGGTGCGGCAGCGGCAGCGTGAGGCGCGCGTCCGTCACGTCGAGCGACGTGCTCGAGCCCTTCGGCGTGGTGGTGATGTGGCCGCGCTCGTCGAGGTCCGTCGCTGAGCGGTACGAGAAGCCGAGCTGGAGGTACTGCCGATACAGGCGCGCCCACAATCCGACGGAGGCGCCGAGGCCGACCGCGTGAGTGACCGCGCGCTGCTGCGTCTCGTACGTCGCGTCGCCCTGCGCCTTGCGGATGTCTGCCTGCCCGAACGTGACCGTCAGGCCGAAGCCCACCGAGAGCCACGCCGCCGGCCGACCAGCCACAGTCGGCGCCAGGGTGGTCCCGCCGAAGTCGCCGCGTGCCACGCGGAACCGTCCGCCGAAGCGGCTCGGGTACTCGAGCGTCTGCGACGGCGCGCGATAGACGCCGAGACCGACGCCATAGTGGTCGCCGAGGCGCTGCGTGATGAACAGCGACGGCGCGAGGTCGACCGTGCTCGAGGTCGCAGATGCGTCGCCGGCCGGGCGCACGCGCGTACGATCGCCGGCGAGCGCCGCGCCGACCTCGATCGCGAGGCCCCGCCCGAGTGTGATGCCCGCGGGGTTGTAGTAGACGGCCGACGGACCGTCGGGGATGGCCGCGGCCGTGCCGGCGCGACCCAGCGCGGCAGCATCGGGATCGGGAGTGGACAGGCCTCCGGCTTGCGCCACAATCGGCACACCGAGCACGAGCGAGATCGCGACGGCACGAAGCACCGGCGCACGCTATCTCGGGCCGTCTCGGTCGCCAAGCAGTTGTTGGCCGGGTCTTGCGTCGCGCACCTCGGCGCCACAAGATTGCCATTCGTGAGCGACGAGAACGCACAGGAGCCCGTCGTGCTGGTACGCGTCGCCGACGCCGCGGCGATCGAGAGCGAGGTGCTGCTCCTGTCGGCCCTCGGTATTCCGTACGAGCTGCGCCCCGACGGAGACGCGCTCGAGCTCGTCGTTGCGGCCGTGTGGGCAGCGCGCGCGCGCACGGAGCTGGCGGGCCTCGGTGGGGATGTCCAGGATCCGGTGATCGTGCCTGCTCTGCTCGGCGGGCGCCGTGCGGCGATCCCGGCGGCGCTGGCGCTCGTCGGCTTCCACGCGTGGCTCGTCGCGCTGTCGTCCGTGCGGCGCGCCGCGCTGTACGCCGCAGGTGATCTCGATGGCGCGAAGGTGCGCGGAGGTGAGTTCTGGCGCACCGCGACCGCGCTCACGCTCCATGCGGACGGCGCGCACGTGGTCGGCAACGCGTTCGCCACGATGATCTTCGTCGGAGCAGCGGGGGACTGGGTCGGCCCCGGCGTCGCCCTCCTGTGCACGGTGCTCGCCGGCATCATCGGCAACGCGGCGTCCGTGCTCGTCGATCCCGCGCACCACGCCATCGGCTTCTCCACGGCCACGTTCGGAGCGCTCGGGCTCACGGCGGTGTTCGGCTTCGTCGCGCGCTACCGCAGCCGGCTCGAGCGACAGCGCGCGTGGCTCGCGCTCGCAGCCGGCCTCGGGTTGCTCGTGCTCCTGGGTGCAGGGGAGCGCAGCGACCTGCTCGCCCACATTTTCGGCCTCGCAGCCGGCGCCCTCGTCGGCCTCGTCGTCACGCGTTCCAGGCCACTCCGCGCGCACGCACCGGTGGTCACAGGCAACGCGGGCCAGTGGGTCGCCGCGATCCTCGCCGTGGCGGCGCTCGTCGGCGCGTGGCTCCTCGCGAGAACCTAGCTAGAGCAAGTCACGGTAGCCCGTGGGCTGGCGCACGGCGTCTAGCGCGCGATTCAGGCGCTGCGTGATGTGGTCGGCCTCGACCAGCGTGCGGACGGGCAGGGGCAAGATCGCGGAAGCGCCGTCGGACAGCCGAACCTGTACGTGCCACGCGTCCAGCTCGCGCGCGTCGTCGGGCGGGCTCGCGCACTCGGCCACGAAGTCGACCACGCGGGCCGTGGGCAGGAGCAGCGAAGGCGCGCGCGCGCCGACCAGCGCCTGCTCCCCGACGAAGAAGCGCAGCGCGTCCAGCGTGATGAGGGTGCGCCCGAGCACGAGGCGGATGCTGGTGCCGACGAGGCTCACGCCCGCGAGCAGGAAGGGCAACCCGAAGAGGAACAGGAAGCCGCGCGAGCTATCGACGCCGGACAGGAGCACGAGCGAGTACCAGCGCCACAGGAAGCGCAGCCACAGGATGGTGAACAGCGCGACGGGGAGGGCGTACAGTCGGCTCGGCCAGAGCTCGAGGTGCAGCCGGAGATCGCGCCCGCGCCACACCTCGCGGAGGTGCAGGCTCCCGGGACGGCTCTCCTTCCAGGCCTCGGTGGTGTGCGACGCGCATTCCCTCACGAGTAGATGGTATCAGACTCGAGCAGTGGTCGCAAAAAACATCGTCGGCGGCCGGGTGCTAGGGTTGGCGCCTTTTTCGGCGATGCGCGTGCTCGTGGTCATTCCAGCGTTCAACGAGGAGGCGGCGCTCGGGCGCCTCCTCGGCGAGCTTGCGGCCGCGCGGTCGACCAGCGAGCACGAGCTGTCGCTCCTCGTCGTCGACGATGGCTCGTCCGACGCCACGCGCCGCATCGCCCGCGAAGGGGGCGCCCGCGTGCTGCGTCTGTGCGCCAACCTCGGCATCGGCGGCGCGGTGCAGTCCGGGCTCCACGTGGCCCACCGGGAGGGCTTCGATTGCGCCGTCCAGCTCGACGGCGACGGCCAGCACCCGCCGTCCGAGCTCCCCGGACTGCTCGAGGTGATGCGCGGCGCGGAGGCGCCCGACCTGCTCGTCGGCTCGCGCTTTCTTTCGGGAGAGACTTCGGAGGAAAACTTTCATTCGACGTTCATCCGTCGCGTGGGCATCGGCTGGCTGAAGCTGGTGCTGCGGGTCGTGGCGCACATGAAGGTGTCGGATCCCACGTCCGGGTTTCGCGTGTACGGCAGGCGGGCGCTCGCGCTCTTCGACGAGACCTACCCGTACGACTTCCCCGAGCCGGAGGCGCTCGCGATCGCCGCCGCGGTCGGCCTCAGCCACCGCGAGGTGCCCGTACGCATGCGCGAGCGGCAGGGTGGCCAGTCGAGCATCGGGCCGTTCGACGCCGTGTACTACATGGTGAAGGTCACCGTCGCCGTGCTGCTCGCGTACGTGCGCAACGTCGGGAGAGCCGTGACGTGACGGAGCTCAACCAGTACTGGATCTTCGCCGCGGTCTGCCTCGCCTTCGTGGGTGTGCTGCTGCGCCTCGTGCTGCGCGAGCGGCTCATGCTGCAGGGGAGCCTGTCGTACATGGGCTTCCTCGGCGTGCTCGGCCTCATGGCTGCCTTTCCATCTTCGAGCGCGCGCGTGGCGCATGCCATGGGCTTCACGCTGCTGTCCAACTTCTTCTTCGCCGTGGCCATCGCGCTGCTGTCGCTGCTGCACCTGCGCGCGCTGGTCACCATCTCGAAGGTGCACCAG